>NZ_CP056718.1:0-128953 GCF_013784065.1 Citrobacter sp. RHBSTW-00599
CTGCCGTTCTGTCGTAAGCTGATGGCGAAAGCCGAAGGTTTTACATCCCGTTTTGATTTTTCCATCCATGTGGCATTTATGCGATCGCTGGGTAAACGGCAGCGTATGCCGCCGGTACTGCGTCGTCGGGCCATCGATGCGCTGATGCAGGGGTTATGCTTCCACTACGACCCCCTGGCTAATCGCGTTCAGCGCTCCATTACCAATCTGGCCATCGAGTGCGGCCTGGCCACGGAATCGAAAAGCGGTAATCTGTCCATCACCCGTGCCACACGCGCACTGAAGTTTCTGGCGGAGCTGGGGCTGATAACGTATCAGACAGAATACGACCCGCAGATTGGCTGTAATATTCCTACCGACATCACCTTTACGCCGGCGCTGTTTTCCGCGCTCGATGTTTCAGACGTGGCTGTGCTGGCCGCGCGCCGCAGCCGCGTTGAGTGGGAAAACAAACAGCGTAAAAAGCAAAGCCTGGAGCCGCTGCAGATGGATGAACTGATAGCGAAGGCCTGGCGATTTGTACGCGAGCGGTTCCGCAGCTATCAGTCGGAACGTAAACAGCACGGACTGAAACGTGCCCGGGCGCGACGTGATGTGAACAGAACCCGCAAGGACATTGAAACCCTGGTGAAGCAGCAACTGACGCGAGAACTCGCCAGTGGTCGCTTTACCGGGGGCAGCGATGCGATAAAACGGGAACTTGAGCGGCGTGTCACAGAGCGCATGCTGATGTCTCGCGGCAATAACTACACGCGACTGGCCACCGTCCCCATATAGCTTTTCCTGACTGAAAATCCGGCTGACGCCGGAGGATTTCTCACGTCTGTACCTCTGTTCTGTTCATAAACTGACCAGGCCTGCACTGTTTTATCTTCCAGAACGCACTGAAATTTACCTGGAATGGCCCATGATTCTCCCGTCGACCCCGTTTACGATTGCCTGATTTAGTTATCAACATTTAACTGCAAGGGAAATTTCCATAAAGTTAAAACCGTTATGCTTTCAGGGTGCTCGTCGGTGTACTTTCAATGTGCGTGGTTTCCTTTAAAAACCTGCTCTGTACTTCTTTTAAATACATAATCTTTCTCTCTTATAAATACATAACCTGTTCGTCGCCCGCCCTGTGGACAGGCTCATGAAAATGACCGCCCTTGCAGCGGACTAACGTCCGCGCCGGTTCGGAAAAGACAGAAGTACCTCCCGCCAGCAAGTGGCGGGCAAAAAACCAACAATACTAGTTACAACATCCAAAATATTTAGCCGAAAATCAGTGCCCACCCAACCATCCAGCCCCTCCCCACCACTGAAAAGCGCCGCCGCCCCGGCCGAAGGCCGGGAACACCATCGCTTTTAATGCTGGATGATGTAACTAAGTTCTTAGTGGCTGTCAGATGTATCGTCTAGGGGATTGTGTAACACGCCCATAAGCGGCCCTCACGGCCCGCTAACGCGGAGGTACGCCCCGACTGCGGCTTCGCCTTGTCGTGACCACTCCGATGGCGCACATCAACATCTGAGTCGTTTTAAGCGGGTTATAGCTTTGCAAGGAAGGGGGGTTAATAGCGATCTTCTATCGATCAACCGGCTACGCCGGGCTACGGCGCCATTTAACTACAGCACCACGACCAACATCAGCTGGCGCCTTTATGCGCTGCGCGCATACTGAAGACTGACTGCGCACTGCTCGCCAGTCTGAAACATTTACTACCTTCAGAGGCCCCTTTTATGCGCTTCGCACATCCCTGCGGGTTCCGGTCAGTTATACTAGCCCTAAAGGACGGGTTTTATAACAGGAGACTTGGTTCTTTAAGTCAGTTATGTACTCATCACGTTCTTTTAGATTCATCTCTGGTTGCTCCACCTTCATTATTAAATATTGAGTTAGCATCATCGGCTATCTTTAATTGTATGTGCATTTATCAGTATTGTTTAAAATACTAAACTCTTCATTTATAAGACTTACTTTATCATCAAATTCATTTTGATACTTTTTAAGTACACCAAACGTTACAATATTGGTGAAGTCAAGTATGTATGATTGGCTAATTTTCAATACTGTTGTGTTTAATCCTTCCTGTTGCAAACAATTTTGATTCAGGGATATGGTATAACCAACATAAAGTGCCCATAATAAAATCATTCCCATTAATACATATAAAAATAACTTAACTTCGTCCTTCTTAGTTTTGCTTTTCATTAACCACTCTAAACTAAAGGATGTTCTTTTCTTAAGAAGTAATGCCAGTGTTCCAGTGATAAGTATCTAGGAGCTAATTATAACATTATATTCGTCACTAGCTTATGATAATAGCGATCAAAAGATGGCCTACATAGGCAAAGTAAAAAAAACGAGGAGGCATAAATCGCGAGCATTTGCCGGAACAAAGACTGACAGCCAGTGATACTATTATCATGGGTAAGAATAGTGTCGGGAGTGTGGCAAACAGAAGGATGTCTGCGGGTTGGTTCAGTATATGTGAAATACCATTCAGGCTGCAAAGTGACAGCAGTGATACGATAATACCGATCCTGTATATCCGGTAAGTCGGCCCGGAGTATACTAATACCAGCCCTGCTGCTAGCATAATTCCCGCCAGGCCGTAACTTGCCGGTTGTAATGGCCACACCATTAAAGCCAGAAGAAGTACACCACTGATTACACCTTTTTTCCCATACCTGTACTTCAGGGCAAGAAGCTGTGTCACGCTCGCGAAAACGAACAGAATGTTCAGCGCATACCACGGCTCGTGATGGCGGAAAGCCAGACTGAATACTGGCTGAGTGATAAACGCCCACAGCCATAACCTGTTTGCTCTTTTCTGAAGACGTTCTGGTGTACGTTGTACGTTCATCGCCCATATGAGCGTGAACAGCGGGAAAGCCATCCGCCCGACCGCATACAGGAGAGGATCGGGTTTTGTCAGAAACAGAGTGTTGGCGTGATCCACAAACATGGCCATCAGAGCGACCAGCTTCACTACATCCAGAGCTGCGGGATTCAGTGCAACCGGAAACATGGGCGCTGGATTTATCCTGTGATTCGACATAGACAGGTTCACTTTTTATATTTTCATATTTACAGGTACTGTTTATCCAGTTTTGTACCCAGAGCCAGAAAGCCCGGCCAGTCTGCGATGTTGCCCTGACTTTGAGTTTTTCAAGAATTTTACGGACGGCAAACTCTGATTTGTCCCGTAATATTCTCATGGCACCATTCCTGTCCTTATTATGCAGGCAGATGTTTAATGTATGAAATTCATTCATCTTCTTCACTCCCTGAACTCAATATCTTCAGCAGTAAGAAAATTATAACTTTCATGAATACCTTGCGTCTTTTAATAAGGTCACATTATTAAAAGGTGTTTTCTAAAAATTATATTTAGAATTGCTTATATATCAAATATAATTAATCACTAACAAAACTCGTGAAAATATAACAAATCATTTTTTAGTTAAAAATCAGTATATACCTGATGCACAGCTAACTGTTTTCACTTTTAGTTTCTACATGCTGAATACTGTATTTTTCACGCAATTCCTTAGCAACTGGTTTCCAGTTTTTAGCCCACTCTTCATCAAGACGGCCCTCCGAGACAATTTTGAGAGCAATAGCATAAGGGGTACGCCCCTGCCTGTCAGACAGCCAGAGTATGTGATTATCGATTTCAGAATCCGGAAGTTCATCAATAATCGAATGGATCAGATCTAAATCGTCAGTCGTCCAGATCCTTCCTGTACGTGGGAATACCAAATCAGGTTCGCGGGGTTTCTTTTCTGCTTTTTCGGCCTTAGCTATTTTTTTCGCTTCTCTGGCCTCGGCCATCTGCCGAATTCGTTCTTCAAGACCTCCCAGAGTGGCAACCGTTCTTACCATGTTTTCTTTTTGTTCACGGTTTAACAAGTCATCATCACAAATAAGGGCATTGAGTGTATCAATTAAATTATCCAGTCGGGCTTGTGTCAGCTTCACGGTCATTTTTAACTCACTTATTTGCTGTCAGATTTTTTCTTAATTATTTATCATCTTTCTGATGATCCCTACGCCATAACCAGGGTTCTGTTTGTGACGGGGAAAACCACAGTCCGGCACGACTTTTTTTAGCCTCATTTTCTATTTTTCCATATTCTGAATTACTAACCTGTCCTTTGAATCTGTAGGCCCATGCCATGCCCTTTTGCAACTGGACAGCATTGATATCAGTTTGCCCTGACCAGACAGTTCCCAGAAGTCTACCATATCGATCATATTCCTCGCCTGTGATACTGACATGTTTTTGTGACACCAGCTCACTCAGAGACTGGCGTGAACGCTGGCCAAATGGTTGTTTTTTTTCGGGGGCATCGATACCAGCCAGCCTGACCCGACTGCGTGTTCCGCTGTCGTGCAGGACTTCAATGGTATCTCCATCCAGCACACGAACGACCCTCCCGGCAATATCTGCCTGGGAACAAAAAGTGACAAGTATCAGTATGATAAAAGTCATAAACCTGGTATTTCTCGCGCTGCACAAACAATTCATAATTTGTCTTCCTGGGCTGCGTTTGGGAAAAGTACAATATTGTACGGTTGCGTTATCGCGGTAGGGTATACCCTGACACCATAATCTAAACGTGACGGCACACAATGAACGACATAGCCTATATGCGATAGATTAAATGCAATAACCTAAATGCGGTAATGCGGTGAAAAAATGTTCATCAGAACTTATTTAAGGGCATAGACGGAAGATCAGTTCACCGATCGGGCAAAAGAGATGCTGGAGCAGTTTGTTTAGGAGCGGGGGCATAAAATAGCCAGTTACTACCGGGAGAATATCAGCGGTACAAAACTTGACCGACCGGAACTGGGTCGCTTACTGATGGACAGTCACCGCAATGATATTTTGGTGGTCGAGCAAATTGACCGCCTGACCCGTCTGAGTAATAGCGACTGGATGACGCTGAAAAAGCAGATAGAACAACACGAGCTGCGGATTGTCAGCTTGGATGTCCCCACCTCATAGCTGGCGCTGTCAGATAAAGCCCCTTCACAGGCTGACCCAATCACCCGCGCCGTGATAACCGCCATCAATAACATGCTTATCGATCTGATGTCCGCGATGTCGCATAAAGACTGGCTGAGCCGCCGCCAGCGCCAAAAGCAGGGAGTTGAACTCGCACATACGCTGGGTAAATATCAGGGAAAACAGGTCGCTCAGGAACGGCATCAAAAGGTACTTTACTACCGGCAG
This sequence comes from Citrobacter sp. RHBSTW-00599, assembly GCF_013784065.1. Taxonomy (NCBI): domain Bacteria; kingdom Pseudomonadati; phylum Pseudomonadota; class Gammaproteobacteria; order Enterobacterales; family Enterobacteriaceae; genus Citrobacter; species Citrobacter sp. RHBSTW-00599. The sequence continues at coordinate 5,232 of NZ_CP056718.1, forward strand.
GTCAAGAAAGAAACGGCAGATGCAACAGGGTACAGCACCTCCCAGATATGCCACATTCAGGCACTGTACCGACAATCAGAATCATGAGACTTTGGTTAAACAGGTATGCAGAGCAGAATTTATAATCTATTTCATTCAGACTGATTAAATGGATTACAGAAGCTAAAGGGTCTTCTTTGTTCAACATGAAACCAGAAGACCCTTACTATTATTATTAAAAAAGCAATTGGGTCAGATACCCCATAAGTATGGCCATACCCAGGATTACTGTCAGAAATGCCACTATCATGGGCATTCTGAACATTGATTTAAGCAATATCACTTCTGTCAGACTTGCTCCAGCACTACCGATAATTAAGGCCATTAACGCTCCCAGACCCATTCCTTTAGCCATCAGTACCGATGCAAGTGGTATAACCGCCTCTGCGCGGATATATAACGGAATACCTACAACTGCACTCAGCGGTATGGCTAAGGGATTATCTGCACCGGCATGAGCTGCAATCCACTCTGAAGGGATAAAGCCATAAATAAATGAACCTATTAATATACCTAACAAAAGATAAGGCAGAACATCTTTAAACTGCTGTAAGGCATCTTTCATTGCTAACTTTATTGGGCCAGAGGTGGTATTCGTTGTGAAATTTACATTGCCTACATTCTCGCCGCTGCAACAGCTAACAGCTGGTTGTTCAGATGGTATTGATGAGCAACATACTGATACGTTCTGCTCGTTCTTTACCGTCTTTAAGTTAATTATGGGTTTCACTGATGGAGTACAGCAACTTGTTTTTGCTGGCGATTGTGTCGAACTAGTGCTGCAACAACTGGAACTCGCCGAAGTTTTTGCCGAAGCTTCGGAATCATTGCATTTGGTGGTGCAACCACTTGATGCTGAGTTTTTATGATCAACAATATGACGTTCAAATCCCAGAGAATCCAATACGATACTGGCAATGACTGAGACGCCGGCAGCGATGATCGCGTACAACAAAGTTACTTTCCAGCCAAAGGTAACCCACATCAGCCCTACGATAATGGGATTAAGTAACGGTGAAACAAACAAAAAAGTGAGTGTCGGACCAAACCCTGCTTTCGCCGACAACAACCCGCGTAACATTGGAATTGTTGAGCAACTACAGAAAGGGGTAACAGCCCCCAACAACGAGGCCAGCAGATAGCCTTTTCCTTTTTTTGCCCCCATCATCTGCTGGATTTTATGGTCCGGAACCTTTTGTCTTATCAGGCTCACACCGGCACTGATGACAATAAACAGCAAAGATAACTCAACAGCCAAAAACAGAAACATCTCTGCAGCATCTTGCAACATAGAAATCCAGTTATTCATATAAACCCCCTTGACAAAAATTATGTTTCTAGAATAATCGAAATATCGTTTTGGTCAAGAAATTTCTGGTATTATCGAAATATCAATTAGACAGAGGGGTGTCACATGCAACTGGAAGAAGTAGCCAAAGCACTGAAAGAGTTGGGTCACCCGACTCGCTTGTTCATATTTAAGCATCTTGTCAAAGCAGGGGAACAAGGTTTGCCTGTGGGGGATTTGCAAAAGCAGCTTGGCATTCCGGCATCAACACTAAGCCACCATATCTCAGCCCTGGTATCAGTAGGGCTCGTCAAACAAAATCGGGAGAGTCGAACACTTATGTGCGTCTCTCAATATGAAATACTGGAAGCGATCATCGAATTCTTACGTGAAGAGTGCTGTGTAAACAGTAAAACAGATGCAGCAGAATCCGCTGGCAGAAATGGATAAGTAACCGGAAAACTCGTAACCGTCATGATTGACGTGTGTTGCATCGCCTCTTCTGAATCCGATCCTACTAGAGTCCCGAATCTGCAGGGAAAATGTGAAAAAATGAACAAGTTAAATAATATAGTTCCTGATTTATTTGATACAACAATCACTGAGGAAAAAATGGGGATACCTGCTGTATCTCACCCTCCTCGTATACTCATGCTTTATGGTTCTGTTCGTGAGCGCTCCTACAGTCGGCTGGCGACAGAGGAAGCTGGTCGTTTGTTAACAGCAATGGGCGCAGAAGTCCGCATTTTCAATCCATCTGGCCTTCCTCTCCCTGATGATGCGCCGGAGTCACATCCAAAAGTTATGGAGCTGCGTGAACTTGTTCGCTGGTCCGAAGGAATGGTGTGGTGCTCTCCGGAACGACACGGAGCGATGACTGGTATTATGAAGGCACAAATTGACTGGATACCATTAGCTGAAGGGGCCGTTCGCCCTTCTCAGGGAAAAACTCTGGCTGTTATGCAGGTGTGTGGAGGTTCCCAGTCATTCAACACTGTCAACCAGATGCGTGTTCTTGGTCGTTGGATGAGAATGATCACTATTCCGAATCAGTCCTCGGTGGCAAAAGCCTGGCAGGAATTTGATGACGAAGGTCGTATGAAACCATCATCATATTACGACCGCATCGTGGATGTAATGGAAGAATTGATGAAGTTTACATTGCTGACCCGGGCAAATGCTGCCTATCTGGTTGATCGCTACAGTGAACGAAAAGAGTCAGCTGAAGAACTTTCCCGACGGGTGAATCAGAACAAAATTTGAAGGTTGATATGAGTGACATAACAGCATTCAACAACTGCATGAGCGCGTTCTGGCGGCAGCATGAAGGTGAACTTTCTCGTTTTCTGATATCGAAGACTGGTGATAGAGAAAAAGCGGCAGATCTTCTGCAAGAGCTTTTCCTGCGTGCCCGAGCCCATTCAGACAGTTTTTGTGAGATGGTGAATCCGCGAACCTGGCTGTATCGGGTGGCAAGGAATCTACTGATTGATGAGTACCGCGTCGCCAGAGTGGTCGTAGAGCTGGAAGAAGACATCCAACAGTTAGACATATTCCCTGATGCCGTCTCAACGCTGGATACTTGTTTGCCAGAAACATTGCAGGCGTTACCTGACGAAGAACGGTGGCTGATTGAGGAATCCGATCTTCACCACAGACCGCAACAGGAGCTTGCGGATGAACTGAATATTTCACTGCAAGCCCTAAAATCGAGATTGTTCCGAGCCAGAAGTAATCTCAGAAATACATTAATACGCCTGTGTAAAATTGAGTCAGATGATGCGTCCGTAGTTTGTTGCCATAAAAAAATGAAATAATTCTGCATCCTTTCCCCACCTCACTCGTTTACTACATAGCCACTAGACACCATTCCACTGGTGGCTGACTGTAAAATTTAAAACAATTCAATCATCTGACAGAACCAGAATGACGGCTCTGCAGGAGGAATAAATGAGTGAAAGCAAAAAAGCGGGTATTGGTTTTATTGAAAAATACCTGAGCGTTTGGGTTCTTATCAGCATGGTCCTGGGAATACTGATATCACAATATCTTCCGGAGGTTCCGGAAGTTCTGGGCAAAATGCAGATCGCTGAAATATCTATCCCTATCGCTGTGCTCATCTGGGTTATGGTATATCCGATGATGCTAAAGGTGGACTTTGCCAGTGTGAAAGATGTTGGTAAAAGTCCAAAAGGGTTAATCCTTACATGGGGGGTTAACTGGCTCATCAAGCCTTTTACTATGTATGGGATCGTCGCTCTATTCTTGCATACCGTCTTCTCCGCAATTATTCCGGCCGATCTTGCCAGTGAATACCTTGCCGGCGCGGCATTGCTTGGGGCAGCACCATGTACAGCAATGGTGTTTGTCTGGAGCGAACTAACAAAAGGAAACCCGGCTTATACGCTGGTTCAGGTTGCCAGTAATGATCTTATCCTACTCGTAGCCTTTGTCCCAACCGTCGCTTTCCTTCTGGGAACAGGTGGCATTGAAGTGCCGTGGGATACACTCATTCTGTCGGTATCTCTGTTTGTTGTCGTACCGTTAATTGCCGGTGTAGCAACCCGAATGATTGTCTCGAAAGCGAAAGGCAAAGACTATTTTGAAAATAGCTTTGTGCCGAAATTCAATAAATTCATTTTTATTGGATTGCTCATCATGCTGGTAATCATCTTCATCTTCCAGGGCAACACACTGTTATCTAACCCTTTGCATATTGCGCTATTGGCAATCCCGATGATTTTGCAGTCGTTCCTGAATTTCTTTCTGGCATATTTAGGAGCAAGGGCGCTGAAATTACCACATGACGTGGCATCTCCAGCAGGTCTGATTGGGGCATCGAACTTCTTTGAATTTGCAGTTGCCGTAGCTATTGCTTTATTTGGGCCTTCGTCACCAGTTGTACTGGCCGTTACGGTTGGGGTCCTGGTCGAAGTACCGCTAATGCTGGCCATGGTCAAAATTGCCAATGGCACTACACACTGGTTCGACTACCGAAAATCATCTCATTGTTGTTCTTGATCCGATAACACGAATAACAGCTAAGGGCCACCGTAAGGGGGCTCTTTTTATCTCCATTTTTTCAGTACGTTATCTCCTGATTAACTCGTATCGATAAAAAATTCATTTATTTTTGCATCCTTTTGCTTCTTCACTCGTTTACTTCAATGACAGAACACAAAACATTGAACTGAGGTAAACAACATGTCCAAATTAGAGATTTTTGAGGGTGGCGGTTGCTGTGCAACGAGCAGCGTAGTTGTGCATAAAGAAGCCATAAAGTGGAATGCTAACTTCGAATGGGCAAAGCAAAACGGTGTCGATATCTCGCGCTATAACCTCGTCAAAAATCCGCAGAACTTCCTGACCAACCCAGTGGTTAAAGAATTCCTGAATGCCGCTGGTATGCAGTCACTTCCGGTTACTCTGCTGGACGGTGTGATGGTATTGGCTGGTCGGTTACCAGAACGGGATGACATTGTTCGATGGGCCAACATTTCTCAGACAAGAGACTGGGAAGAAGGAAGTGAGCAACCAAGATGCTGCTCTATCCCACGCATACCATAACAAGCATAAATCAGAAATAGACAGTAACCGGCGAACTAACATTAATCATCACGAGATTTATTATGAATATTCCATTTATTAAAAACATTCCTCCCTTCATTTTTTTCACGGGTAAAGGGGGGGTAGGGAAAACATCTCTAGCCTGTGCTACCGCCATATGGCTGGCTGATCAGGGGAAAAAAACCCTGCTTGTCAGCACCGACCCTGCGTCTAATGTTGGACAGGTATTTTTACAGGATATCGGTCACAAGGTTGTCGATATCACCACTGTTCCGAATCTGTCAGCGATGGAAGTTGATCCCATAGCAGCTGCGCAAGAATACCGTGAGCGAGTATTAAATCCCGTACGCGACATGATGCCGGCAGATATTGTCAGTAGTATTGAAGAACAGCTCTCTGGTTCCTGTACTACCGAGATTGCGGCCTTTGATGAATTCACAGGTTTGCTGACCAGCACAGAACTACGACAGAAATATGACCATGTCGTTTTCGATACAGCTCCGACCGGTCATACGATCCGTATGCTGGAACTTCCGGGCGCCTGGAGCGGATATCTGGAAGCCAATCCGGATGCTGCGGCTAATCTGGGCCCATTGGTAGGGCTTGAAAAGCAGCAGCATCAGTACGCAGACGCGGTAAAAGCACTTGCTGATGAATCTCTGACTCGTCTGGTACTGGTTGCCCGAGCTCAGTCATCAACGCTGAAAGAAGTGTCACATACACATGATGAGCTTTACCAGATCGATCTGCATCATCAGCACCTGGCCGTTAACGGTATTTTGCCGTCAACTGGAGGTGGTAACGATGCATTAGCACGCAGCATCTTGGCTCGTGAGGAAAAAGCACTTTCCGATATGCCTGAGAATCTGGCAAGCCTGCCACGTTCAAGCTTATACCTGAAGCCATTTAACCTTGTTGGTCTGAATGCTTTGCGTGAGTTGTTTGTTGAAGGCGAACAGGGTGTTCCTGTTCCTGAAGAGACAAAAATATCAGTTAACTTACCGAAGTTATCTTCACTGGTTGATGAACTCAGCGATACCGGGAAAGGCCTGGTAATGACAATGGGTAAAGGTGGTGTAGGCAAAACTACCGTTGCAGCGTCCATTGCTGTATCTCTGGCTAAACGTGGCCATAAGGTACATTTGACAACGTCAGACCCGGCAGCCCATCTAACCTATACGTTGGATGGCTCATTACCTAACCTGCAAGTCAGCCGTATTGATCCAAAGGTGGAAACGGAGCGCTATCGCCAGTTTGTTATCGATAACCAAGGAAAAGGGCTGGATGCAGAAGGTCTGGCTGTTCTGGAAGAAGATCTCCGTTCTCCATGCACAGAAGAGATTGCGGTCTTCCAGGCATTCTCCCGCATCATCAAAGAAGCAGATGATCACTTCGTAATTATGGATACGGCACCGACCGGACATACGCTCCTGCTACTTGATGCAACTGGGGCTTACCACCGTGAAATGGTTCGCCAAATGAGGCAAACACAGGATCAGCTCATGACCCCAATGATGCAACTCCAGGACCCAGAAAAAACGAAAGTTATTATCGTGACGCTTGCTGAAACGACACCTGTACTGGAAGCAGCAAACCTGCAACAGGATTTGCGTCGGGCTGGAATTGAGCCTTGGGCATGGGTTGTGAATAACAGCCTAGCTGCCGCTACACCATCTTCACCTTTCCTGAAAACCAGAGCGAACCACGAGTTGCCACTCATTTCTGATGTGGAAGGGCAGTATGCAAAACGTATTGCACTCACAGCGCTACAGAGCGAAGAACCTGTAGGAATTGATCTGTTGGTGGAGATGGCTAAGTAATAAGTAAAGGGGCATTTGCTCTGAAGAATCACCAGAAAAAGGAAGGATAAACAGGACAGACATAGCCCAATGTGTTCTACTGATTTTTCAGCAAATTCAATAAGATCATTACTATGCCTGTCCACCGTTTATGCCATGATTTTTTTAGCGATGTTCTGGGGATATGTCACAAATACCGTCAAAACGCCTTGATAGATGCAACTACTGCTCTGGTTACCGGTGCATCCCTCACCCTGACCAGTATTGGCAGCTTCCTCCCCGGCAGGGATCAGGTTAAAAACAAAATCAAACGCGTTGACCGTCTGCTGTGTAACAAATCACTTTGACAAGATATTCCAATGATTTTCAACAACATTATTTCAATGCTGACTAACAGGTTGTCATTGTGCATTATTGCCATTGACTGGAGAGGATATCCATCCGAGGAATACCATGTGCTGCGGGTGAGCCTGATTTGTAATGGTCGTTCTATTCCATTGCTGAGCTATATTGCTGCGTCAGGCAAACAGAATAACGGTGAAGTTCAGAGGACGTTCCTGAACGAACTCGCCAGAACAATTAGTCAGGATAAAAAAGCCATTATCATTACTGACGCCGGGTTCAAAAATGCTTGGCTCAGGTATATAAAATCACTGGGATGGGATTTCGTTGGTGGTATTGGCGGCAATACTCAGCTCAGGCTGGAAGGTAATGGCGATGCCTGGTTAAGACCCGAAGATATAATTGCCAAATATAATATTTCAAAAGGTTAACTATCCCCGCCACAAAACTGTATTATCATCATTATAACTATAGATTGTCTAGTGTCTTTGTTCTTTTGAGGAATCATTATCCATTCTGATACTATTTCTAAATCATTCAATGAGTAAACAACCATTACTTTTGACGGGTATGATAAAAGTCTTTGGCAGTGAAAATTAGATGTACAAAGTCTACAGTATTGGGAGTTGCGTTATATTTTTTATTTCCTCCATTGAGAAAATGGACTTAACATAACTAACTTCACCTACTAATTCGAGTAGCTTTTTGTAAAATTTATCATAGCCATGCATGTCAATAACTGATACCGTCACTATATAATCATATTTACCTGTTATGCGAAAGAAGCTCATCACTTCAGGCATATGTGAAATCTTCGATTCAAGTTTGTTATTCCAATAATTATGGTGATACTGTGTTTTAATCATAACAAAAGCAGTGAGGGTCATGTTAAGTTTGCATTTATCTAGAAGTGCAACTTGACCTGTAATGACACCATCATCTTTGAGTCTATTTATACGTTCCCGGCAGGAGTGAGGGGTTATACTGACTGCCGATGCAAGACCATCCAGGCTTATGGTACAGTCAATCTGCAGCAGTCTCAGTAATTCTTTATCTTTTCCGTCTAACATTGCACAGTATCCTTTAAACTATTTATCACATATTACTAATGTAACGAAATCTTATCCCCTGTAAGTGAATAAAACACTCAATCAGTTGAATTGAATCGTTAATTTAACCAATGATTGAATTTGACATTATTATGATGTACACTTTTTTAGGCCTTACTTACAAAAAACACTAACTCAATATTTTTTAATAATTGAATGTTACTCGATTCTGAACGCAAATATGCAAGCAATACGGATTCATATACATAACATTTAAAATTATGAAGATATAACTCACGTTAGCATTACAGTAATTATAATTGTCATAATTCGCTCTCAAAAGATTTTATCATAGTGTTTGATCTCGCATATAAATAGCATCTCATTGACCTAGTTTTGATAGTCCTATTTAGGAATATGGTGGTCAACTCAATCGTTCTATTGTTTTGAAACAAGCAATATAATAATCAGGTTAGTTTCATTGCTTTCATGTTTTAATGTAGAGTATGTATAGATTTTTGTAGTTAATATAAGCACTTAAATCACTCTTGGTCAGAACAGAAAAATGTTCTGCGCATTGAAAGAACTTCATCATTTTGTGTTATATGCCGAGGTGATAAAAATATAGAATAACTCAATACCATAGTGCAAAAATAAATGAACGAGAGAAAACAACCCACCTTACTCACTATAGGAAAAATTCGTTCGAGGACAAAGCTGGTCCTCGAAACGAGGTGAGTTGATTACCAAGGGCATCCGCAGCCGCGATAATCAGAATTCATACTGTTATGTCGATCCATCATTCCATAACCAGAATGCTTTCTTGCTTCTGAAGAGTAAACACCTGCTTCATCCAGTCTGCTGCGCATCTCTGATTGAGCTGCATACTTTTGAGCTCTAAGCTCTCCGATCTCTTTTATAAGACTCTGTATCTTTGCAGTGTTCTTCTCACTTCCTTCATAAAACAAAGCATCAAGTTCCGATTGTTTTACAATGATTTTTTGTTGCAGGGGGAGTGTTTTACTATCATATTCGGAATAAATTTTTCCGATAACATCCTGCTGTTCAGGGGAGACACCTTGAGATCTTTCAGGATTAGCACTTGCAGAACCGGCAATTCCTAAAATTATCGTCACACTAATAGCTAAGTTAATTACAAATGATTTGATTTTCATAATGTGAGTCCTTTTTATGTTTACAAATTCAACTATGCAATCTATAGTTACTATAGAGTCAAGCTTAAATGTGAAAGGAAGTATTAATGTGAAGATAGGCGAACTTTCTAAGCGTACTGGATGCAAAATCGAGACTATTCGGTACTATGAAAAGGAGGGGTTATTGCCTGAACCTGATCGTAGTCAAGGAAATTTCCGCGTATATAAAGAGAGTCACTTCAGGCGCTTAACTTTTATTCTTCATTGTCGTGCACTTGAGATGACCCTCGAAGAAGTTAAAATATTGTTATCATATCGAGAAAGCAAAACCTTGAATTGTGATGAAGTTAATGCCCTTATTGATCGACACATTCACCAGATAGAAATTCGGGTTGATATGTTGTTACAATTAAAACATAAACTGATCTCATTACGTAAAACATGCCCTGGCTCCCGAACAAGCGACTCATGTGGTGTTTTGAAAAAATTAATTGATGATTCATAAAATCACTGTCATTATTCGGTTAACAACTTAAGATACAAATTATTAATGTTAGAAAGACAGGCATGCAATTCTAAAAGGAGAAATGTATTAGATAAAAACCAATAATAAATCGTCATCACTATTGCTGTGTTACATTTAATATTGAAATTGAATTTTACTCTGGAGTGATGGAATAAAACCCATAAAGCAAGATACGTTATTTTTAATCTAACTACAAAATGTAATTTTCAGTTAGCAATAGACAAAGAGATAACTTTCTTTTTTATTAATTTATTATAATGCTTATCCTTTACATCTAATGATTTAATCGTACATTAAAAATAATCTTTTCGAGTTCTGTTAACTGTTGCTGAGATTGCTCATTGAGATGGGCCTCGACCTGGTCATACCAGGTCAACAGGCTACGCCCCAATGGCGTCAGAACTGTCCCACCACCTTTGTTACCACCAGTGGAAGTGATTACCACTGGCTGACCAATTCCCTTATTCAAAGTGTCAATTAAGAGCCATGCTCTTTTATAAGGTATCCCCAAATCTTTAGCTGCCGCAGAAAGAGAGTGAAAGCCATCAATCGCCCTTAAAAGGTCAACCTTCCCCGGCCCTAGCGAGATGTTGTCGTTAATATAGATCCTTGGTCTGACTAAGATTAAGTTTGATTTAAGGGGGGTGTTTTTCATTCTGATACCTTTTCGAAATCATTTTCTCTGTGATGCGGAATAGTCCAAAGCGTAAACCACTATTAACTTTGCCGGGTATGCTTAAAGGTTTTGATTGCGGAAATAAGAAGTACCGCGCCTAATAGCGTCATAAGCACTCTTACCGGGAACATACCGAGCATAAGGCCCCCAATAGCGGCACCTATAACGGAACCGATGACCATCCACACAAAAAGTTTTTTCTCTTTTCTCAGGATCTGGAAAGCATCTGCATTAGTGTAGCGAGAGAACCCCACAATCATCGTCGGTAAACTGATCATGAGTGACAAACTGCCTGCTAGTTTGATGTCTGCCCCAAAAAGGATAACAATGGTTGGTATCAGGAGCTCTCCCCCTGCAACACCCAGCAGAGCAGCAACATTCCCGATGAAGAAACCCGCAATAACACCCGCAATAATGGTCGCGATTCCGGGCTGGAATAATCCAGCGGAGCTATCATGCAGAGGCATCCATGCTTCTGAAAGCATGACGAATGACAGGATAACAAGCAGGAGCAGAATGGTTCTGTCCAGCCAGATACGGGACATTTTTATGGCTCTTCCTGCTGCCCACCATGCACCGATAAGGCTCCCGGCCAGCAAATTGATGACAATATCAAGATGAGCAAACAGCTGGTCGACGGCGATGGATTTTGTGCGGAATATCAACGCAACAGCGACAACAGTAAGGCTCATCGCTTTGTTAAAAATAACCGCTTCAAGCGTCGGCATTTTGAAACTACCCATCAGGACGGGAAGGCGGAACTCAGCGCCACCGAGGCCAATTAAGCCGCCTAAAGCACCTATTAACGTGCCTGATAAAAAACCTTTTCCGTTCCGTTTTGATTCTGAGGACATGTGTTTCCCTTTTCCGTTATGTCATTTTAGATATAACGGAAAAGTAACATAAAAAATATGGGTACTGGAAGCACATATTTGTCTCCCTGCATGAATGAAAACAAAAGATGGGATTGAAGATTAGCCTGATTATTGGGTCATAAGCTTTTGTATTTACCTTTCCTCAGGATTTTCAAGTAACCTTGAAAAAGATGCCAACGGGAACAGAACAATGAAAATCGTTAACGCAGAAGAAAAGCACATCCCCGCTATACGCGATATCTACGCCCATCATGTTCTTCACGGTACCGCCAGCTTTGAAACTGAACCTCCGGATACCCACGAGATGCTTACCCGCCTGAAAAAGATCCGCAATCAGGCGCTACCGTGGGTTGTCGCGTTAGAGGAAGAAAAGGTTATCGGGTATTGTTATCTCACTCGTTACCGTGAACGCTACGCCTACCGCCACACTCTCGAAGATTCGATTTATATTCACCCGGACGCACAGCGTCAGGGGACAGGAAAAGCGTTGCTGCGCTACGTCATTGCCTGGGCAGAAACTCACGGCTATCGGCAGATGATTGCTATTGTTGGCGATAGCAATAATCAAGGTTCGCTGAAAGTCCATCAGCAGGTTGGATTTACTGAGATTGGTACGCTGAAAAATATTGGCTTCAAGCATGGTCGTTGGCTTGACACAGTGTTGCTGCAACGAAATCTGGGCGAAGGGAACAGCACGTTACCATCGGATTCAGGCATGATGCTCTGAGGTACGAATAAGGGGGGCATTCGCCCCCTTATTATTTATTTCAGCCGTTTTCCTGCTTCATCAACGACCTTTTCACCGTCTTCCTTAGCGAAAGCCCCTTTCTGCGCATCCTGCAGGATATCCAGAACCACTTCAGAAGGACGGCACAGTCTGGTTCCCAGCGGCGTAACCACGATCGGACGGTTAATCAGAATTGGGTGTTGCAACATAAAGTCGATGAGCTGATCGTCAGTAAATTTATCTTCTGCAAGACCCAGTTGCTCGTAAGGCTCAACGTTTTTACGCAGCAGCGCTCGTACTGAAATACCCATATCGGCAATGAGTTTAACCAGCTCATCCCTCGAAGGTGGGTTCTCAAGGTAAAGAATAATGGTCGGCTCGGTACCGCTGTTGCGGATCATCTCCAGCGTATTACGCGAGGTGCCGCAGGCTGGGTTGTGATAAATAGTGATGTTGCTCATATCAGAATCTCATTACAATGTGACAGAGAGACGTAGCGCCAGCGCGGCCAGCGTTACAAACAGCACAGGCAGAGTCATGACGATCCCGGTGCGGAAATAGTATCCCCAGGTGATGGTCATGTTCTTCTGTGAAAGTACATGCAGCCAGAGCAGTGTTGCCAGGCTACCAATAGGGGTGATTTTCGGCCCCAGATCGCAGCCAATGACGTTGGCATAAATCATCGCCTCTTTGATAACACCGGTCGCGGTGCTGCCATCAATTGACAATGCGCCAATCAATACGGTCGGCATATTGTTCATAATAGAAGAGAGTAATGCGGTCAGGAATCCCGTCCCCAGCGTGGCGGCCCACAGTCCTTTATCTGCCAGTACGTTCAGCACGTCAGAGAGATAATCCGTCAGACCGGCGTTACGCAACCCGTAGACCACCAGATACATCCCCAGTGAGAAGATCACGATCTGCCAGGGCGCGCCGCGCAGCACTTTACCGGTGTTAATACCATGACCTTTTTTGGCCACCGCAAACAGGATTGCCGCCCCCACTGCCGCAATCGCACTCACAGGGATCCCCATCGGCTCAAGGACAAAAAAACCGACCAGCAGAAGGAGGAGCACAACCCAGCCGGTTCTGAACGTTGCAGGATCTTTGATGGCTTTTGCGGGTTCTTTCAGTCGCGCCAGCTCATAAGTGGGCGGGATATCTTTGCGGAAAAAAAGATGCAGCATCACCAGCGTGGCGACAATGGCGGCAATATCCACCGGCACCATAACTGACGCATACTCCGTGAATCCCAGTTTGAAGAAATCAGCCGAAACGATATTGACCAGGTTCGATACGATAAGTGGCAAGCTGGCGGTATCGGCAATAAACCCTGCGGCCATCACGAAAGCCAGCGTGGTGCTTTTACTGAATCCCAGCGCCAGTAGCATGGCGATAACGATCGGCGTCAGAATTAACGCCGCGCCATCGTTGGCAAACAATGCCGCCACCGCCGCGCCGAGCAGAACAATATAGGTAAATAGCAGACGTCCACGCCCATTGCCCCAGCGGGAAACGTGCAGTGCAGCCCATTCAAAAAAGCCGGACTCATCCAGCAACAGACTGATGATAATGACGGCAATAAAGGTGGCCGTGGCGTTCCAGACGATATTCCACACCACCGGAATATCGGCGATATGAATCACACCCGATGCCAGAGCCAGTACGGCACCCAGCGTGGCGCTCCAGCCAATGCCTAATCCCTTTGGCTGCCAGATAACCAACACGATGGTCAGGATAAAAATGGCTCCTGCCAGTAACATATAACCTCCCGAAAGGGCAGCAAAGCTGCCCCGAATAATGACAATAATTAACCAGCGAGTTGTTTGAGTTTGTCGATGCCGGTCGGTTCTGACGCCAGTACAGGAACAAGAGCTACGCGACTGGCATGCTGGAGTTTAACACTCTCGATCTGCGGAAGTTCCTGTTGCGCCCGCAGACGAAGCAGCGGCGAACGGGTATCCGCAATGGAAAGGCTGTTATTGATAATCCAGCCCCAGGGATGAATCCCTGCGCGTTCAAGGTCGGCCTGCAAATTTGCCGCCTCAAGCACGGGCGTGGTTTCCGGCAGCGTGACCAGTAACACTTTGGTTCGCTCCGGGTCCTGAAGCTGCATCATTGGCGTGGTGAAATGGCCTTTATCGCCCATTTTCTTAGCAATTTCGCGGTGATACGCCCCGGTGGCATCCAGCAGCAGTAGGGTATGCCCGGTGGGTGCCGTATCCATGACCACGAAGCGCTTACCCGCTTCACGAATCACCCGTGAAAAGGCCTGGAAGACCGCAATCTCTTCGGTACAAGGAGAGCGTAAATCTTCTTCCAGCAGGCGTTTACCCGCTTCATCCAGTTCTCCACCCTTGGTATCAAGAACATGCTGACGATAGCGTTCTGTTTCCTCGTGAGGATCGATTCTGCTGACCTGCAGATTGTTAAGGCTACCGTTCAGGGTTGTGCTGAGGTGTGCTGCTGGATCTGAGGTGGTCAGATGGACATCAAATCCCATTTCGGCCAGTCTGACGGCAATGGCTGCCGCCATCGTGGTTTTCCCCACACCGCCTTTGCCCATTAGCATTATCAGACCATGTTCGTTACGGGCAATATCATCGACTAACGCTGAGAGCGACGGAATTTCAGGTCGTTGCTGAATGTATTCTTCAGAAGATGATGCTGCCTCAGGCTGAGAGGAGAGAAGCCCACTTAATGCAGCCACGCCGACCATATTGAGTGGTTGGAGGAATAACGTGTCAGTTGGCAGACCGGAAAGGTCAGAAGGAAGATTGGCCAGCGCCTCCTGTTCACGGTCCCATATAGCCGCAGCCAGTGTATCGTTTGCCGCTTCAGTTTTGGGCAGAACGCCATTAATGACCAGGTACTGATTTTTAAGGCCAATTGCGGCGAGTTCTAAATGAGTTCGGGCGACTTCTTGCAGGGTGGATTTTTGCAGTCTGGCAACTAAAACCAGGCGGGTACGCGCTGGGTCGGACAGTGCTTCAACGGCATGGGCATACTGTTCACGCTGTTTTTCCAGCCCCGCCATCGGGCCGAGGCAGGATGCGCCCTCGGGATTGCTGTCAATAAAGCTGCTCCAGGCTCCAGGCAACTGGAGAAGGCGAATAGTATGGCCGGTTGGCGCGGTATCAAAGATGATATGGTCAAACCGGGTCAGCAAAGTGGCGTCTGTCAGTAATCCGGTAAACTCATCAAAAGCCGCAATCTCTGTTGTGCATGCACCAGACAGTTGTTCGTTGATGCTGCTAACGACGTCATCAGGCAGGACACCTTTAATAGGGTCAACGATTCTGGCCCGGTACTGTTGCGCAGCGGCCTGAGGATCAATCTCAAGTGCCGACAATCCAGGAACAGTGGCTATTGGCTGAATAGTATTGCCAATAACCTGGCCAAAGACCTGGCCTACGTTTGAGGCCGGATCGGTACTGACCAGCAGCACTCGTTTACCCTGTTCTGCCAGACGGATCGCCGTGGCGCAGGAAATAGAGGTTTTACCAACGCCTCCTTTACCAGTAAAAAACAGATAAGGGGGGATGTTCTGTAAGAATTTCATATGTCCTCCTGACATACTTAACAACAAGAAGTATTACCACCGCAGCAGCCTGAAGGCGCTAATCCTACTTTCTCCAGCGGAATTCCAAACCACCGTGCAAGTTCAGCCCGTTTCGGATAACGCCCGGCCATCACTGTTTCGCTATCCAGTAACAGTAATGGCAGCCCTTCCGCACCAGAAGCCTCAATAAATGCTTTAACTTTCTCGTTCTGGACAAAGCTCATCGGTTGCTGTGCCAGATTGAAACGATCTACCTGAACACCTCGTTGTTTCAGCCATTGCACATCCGCGGAAAAATCAACCAGAGCCTGATCGACATCAGTACCGCAGATTCCGGTGCTACAACACATTGCCGGGTCGAATACCGCTAGCGTTTTCATTCTCAATACCTCATATGTGGAAAATCATATATATTCAGGCAAATTTTTAAATACAAATAGCCTTACTGCTGTTAGTGCAGTTGACTGAAGCCAGTTTGCGGGCGATGGCCTGAAGATCGTCCTGTTGGCTTAACCAGGCCTGCTCAATAATCTGTGCAGCCCATGAAGGAATGTGTGGGGACAACCGGTAATGAACCCATTTACCGTGTTTACTATCAAGCAAAATCCCACTTTCTCGCAACATAGCCAGATGCCGGGAGATCTTAGGCTGTGATTGATCAAGTGCAGTGCAAAGATCACATACGCACAACTCCCCCATAGTTCTGAGTATGAGAACAATACCCAGACGTGTTTCATCAGACAGATTCTTAAAGAGTTGTAGGGAAGTAAGCGACATCATTCCTCCTGTTCGTTTAGGTAACAATATCTCCTGCGGAGATGAAAATCAACAACACATATGCATAAACGAATATAATTGATAAATGTCAAAACAATGACAAGTTCATACACCCATACTACATCTGTTTTCTTTTGTTATGTCTTTTTATTCATATTTATGTAAACAATAAATTGAAGGGTAACTATGAATACCGATGATGACGACTCTCCAAAAGATTCCCAAAAACGGAAACTTATATCTACATTAGCCATTGCGACTGGAGCTGCACTTGTTATAGCTCCTGCTCAGGCAACCCCAAGAATTACTGAAAAAAAACAGCACTGGTGTATGGTCATAGATCTGCGTAAATGCGTAGGTTGTCAGGCATGTACTGTCAGTTGCAAAATCGAGAATCACGCTCCGCCAGGGCAATTCAGAACCTGGGTCGCCGATATTGAAGTTGGTCAATATCCAAAAACCAAAAGACAGTTTCTTCCGCGTCTATGTAACCATTGTGAAAACCCTAGCTGTGTCCCTGTTTGTCCAACAGGTGCTACGTTTAAACGCAATGATGGCATTGTTCTTATCAATCAGGATATTTGTTGGGGTTGTGGTGCCTGTGTTACTGCCTGCCCTTATGATGCTCGTTTTATTAATACTGAAACCAAAACAGCTGATAAATGTACCTTTTGCGCGCATCGTATAGAACAGGGCCTCGTCCCTGCCTGTGTCGAAACTTGTGTCGGTGCAGCAAGGGTTTTTGGTGATCTGAATGACAAAGAAAGTGAAGTGCATAAATTATATTCAGATCATATAACAAATGTTTTGAATCCAGCAACGGGTAACAAGCCTCAGGTATTTTATATTGGGTTAATCAATGAAATGACTGTAGGAGAAGACATAAAAAGTAAGACTTGGACGAAAGAGTTTTCTGATGTTTTCGATCAGGAACTCCCCTGGGTAAATCAGGAGTAAATCATGATGACGACCATTTTAAATATTGCACATCAATCTCCATTTGGCTTGCTTTTTATTAATTACTCGTTATTGTTAGGTGCATCAGGAGGTCTCGCTGTTATCTGGTCCTTCCTTAACTGGGGGAGTCAGTCAAAGACTAACCTTTTACCTGTGGCATTGGCTTTTGCATTAGCGTTTGGAGGTATATTAAATGTATTAGCAGAGGTACAACAACCCGGCCGGTTAATTTATGGGTTTATATATGGTTGGGAACACTGGTACGGTTCAATAATAAAATATGGCGTACTGATTTTACCCCTGTTTTGCCTACTACTAATCCTGCAACTCACGCCATTAAAGCTGTCTATTTTTGTTGATAAATTAACGAAAATCCTTCTTATAGGAACTGGGATATTTTTAGGGATGTACTCTGGAATATTCATGACTAATGAGCATGGTATTGCACTCTGGAATACACCACTGTCTGCAGTCTTAATGTTACTTAGTGGACTTTATACTGGATTTATAGCCTACAGTTTAGTTTCTAAACATAGTAATGAACAACCGGCAGTAATTTCATCTTATTGCGGGCTTGGTGTGATGCTTATTACTATGTTTATCTTATTGCTATTCACATGGTGGGGGCATGTCTTTGCGGGAGAAACTATTAGCACCTCCTTTGGTTTACTTGATTCTAACTATTTAGCAACGCAGATAATTACTGTGGGAGCGTTAGTTTTAGCTTGCGTTATGATTTCTGTAATTAAATCTAAAAATAAACTCCACTACACAATTATCATTATTCTATCTGCTATCTCTGCCTGGGGTGTTCGTTTTCTTTTGTTGGTTGGGGGGCAGGGAACGAGTCGTAGCAGTGCCGGAGTCTTTACTTATCACCCCGAACCAAAAGAATATTTATATTCTGTTGGTAGTATATTTTTTATGGTAGGTATTCTTGCTTTAGTCATATTGCTTTATGAGAATTTCCAACACAAATATCCGGCACAGACAGGAGGAGAAATTAAATGAACAGACGTCATTTTCTTACAGGTTGTGCCGCGCTAGGTGTAGGTGTTGGTGCCAGTATTTATGGCAAAGTATTTTACCGTGCAGGTACATTCTCAGATGCAGGAGAGCAAGCAAAATCAACCTTTTATGGTCAGTCAACTGAACCCGAATGGCTGCTTGATAAAGAAACTGGCCAGCATGTTATAAATCCCAATTATATGGTACGTCATTCTGTATGTCTTCAGTGTCATGGAGAGTGTGGACTGAGAGCCAAAGTGAATCGTAAAACCGGAAAACTGGAACGCTTACAGGGTAATCCATATCATCCGAACACATTGATTGACTATAAGGATATGAACATCCCGGTGGTGGACACAGCCAATACCCCTGGTACACTGTGTGCCCGAGGGAACGCGGGTCTACAAACAGCTTACGACCCATATCGACTGACAGTTCCCCTGAAACGCTCTGGCCCGAGAGGAAGTAATAAATGGGTACCTATTGAGTGGGAAAAACTGATCGATGAAGTGGTCAATGGTGGAAAGATTTTCGCTGATACAGGTGATGAGGCTAGTCAAAACCTTGAGATAAAAGGATTCCGGGCATTATACGAAAAACGTGATGAATGGATTGATGATAACAATCATGACTTAGGGCGAGTATCTAATAAGCTTGTTATACAAAGCGGACGTATTGTTAAAACGCGAAAAGATTTTCAGACGCGTTTCGCGAAATCCTTTGGCACTGTTAATAATTACGAACACACCAATATATGCGAATTAAGCCATCACATTGCTACGAGTGCTGTATATACTGGGCATAATAATTTTAAAGCAGATCTTTGTGAGTCAGAGTTTGTTTTGTATTGGGGAACCGCGCCTGGAGAAGCTAATTTCCCTATGCAGACATTAGGGAAATACTCAGCAGAGGCGCGTTCAAAGGGCTGCAAAATTGCTGTTATTGATCCAGTATTACCCCGAACTATAACGGATGACCCAAATATGTTCTGGCTTGCTCCGCGACCAGGCACAGATGGTGCTATCGCAATGGGAATGATAAGCTGGATCATAGAACATAATCGCCATAATACGGATTTTTTAAGTTATCCAAATCAATCTTCTGCCAAAAATGCAGGTGAAACTTGTTTCACGGATGCCAGTTATCTGATTATTACCGATGAAACACACCCTAATTTTGGGAAATTTATTACATCTAGTGAAGCTGCCTTGGGGGACAGTAAAGACAGTGTCGTAATTAATCTCTCTGGCATTCCAGAATTAGCGGAAAAATGTGTTAAAGCAATGCTGGATTATAGCGGAAATGTTAATGGTATAGGAGTTGCTACAGCATTTCATTTATTAAAGACATCAGCGAGTGATTATTCTCTAGAGTATTATGCCGATATCAGTGGTGTTCGCGTTGACGATATTGTCAATTTAGCTGATGAGTTCACTAAACATGGTCGGAAAGCATCCACAGAGTTTTATCGTGGAATTGCACAGCACCCGAACGGTTACTATACAGGTTTTGCAATAAATCAGTTGAACGTCTTAATCGGTAATTTGAACTGGAGTGGTGGTGGTTCCCTCGGGGGAGGTGGATTCCCTTATGACAAAGGAGTATATGACCTAACTGCTATTCCTTCTTTGGTGCCAGCTCAATTTGGTATAAAAATTACACGTGAAGATGGTTTTCGTTATGAAGACTCTACTGAATTTAAGACAAAGGTTGCTCGTGGCGAACCCCCCTACCCAGCTAAAAGGCCGTGGTTCCCTTTCACTAAAGATATTTTCAGTGATATCTTGCCTTCAGCACTGGAAGGTTATCCGTATACAGCCGACATTCTGTTGTGGCATATGTGTACACCTTTATACAGCGCTCCAGGCATGGGTAAAGAAGATATTATTCGAGGGATTTGTGACCCAACAAAAATACCATTAATTATTGCCAGTGATATTGTCGTTAGTGATACCAGCATGTATGCAGATTATATTATCCCTGACATTACATATCTGGAACGTTATGTCCAGCATCCGATGCTGGAAGCAACAATGGTCAAGGGGACTGCTGTACGTTATCCCGTTATCGAGCCGTTGACTGGAAAGAATCAAGCGGGACAACATTTTTGTCTTGAGACTTTCTTTATTGATATAGCTTCGAAATTAAACATGGCTGGGTTTGGGAAAAATGCAATTCCTGACAGTAATGGAACTCTATGGCCTCTCGAAAAAATGGAGGATTACTATCTGAAAGGTACTGCAAACGTTGCTTATAGTGGAACACCAGTATCAGATGCAACTGAGGATGATATAAAAATTGCCGGTCTTGAAGATTACCAGAAGAAATATTCCAGTAGTCTTAAGTCTGATGAATGGAGAAAAGTACTATTTTTAATGTCACGCGGTGGTCGTTTTGAGCCAGTGACTACCAGACGGAATGGTACGCAATTGAAAAATCAATTCAATAACCGTATCAGAATGTACAATGAAAAAATTGCTCAGGGTCTAAATAGTTTTACCGGTGAACGTTTTTCAGGAACTGCACTTTGGCAACCATCCCTCACTATGATGGGGAAAAAAGTGGATGAGCTCGATCAGGGCAAAGGTATGGATTTTACAATATTGACCCGAAAAAGTGCACTTCAGACGCAGTCCCGATTGTCTTCCAACAGTTTTATCCGAGAGATACAGCCGACAAACTGGGCTGAAATTAATACCGAGGATGGGAAAGCTCTTGGTTTGAAAACCGGTGATAGTGTATGGGTCGAAACTGTTGAAGGGCGCAGGCGTTGTGAAGTAAAGCTCAGAGATGGTGTTGCACCCGGAGTGATCAGCTTTATCGTTGGCTATGGCCATTGGGGCTACGGAGCAACTGATATTGATATTGGTGGGAAGCGAATTAAAGGCAGTAAAATCCGGGCTGCGGGGATAAATTTAAATCCAATTATGCGACTGGATCCAGATGTATGGGGGATGCCGCTTATGGATCCAATTGGTGGCAGTAGCAGTTTCTTTAATACACGAGCTAAAATTATCAAAGCGTAGGGGGCAAGTATGTGTGAAGTGGAAGAGTTGAGAAGAACCTGTGATATTGCTGGATCCTTACTACTCAAAAGCCCTGAACAAGAGCTTATTGACTGGATAAAGCAATGTACAGGGCAAAACCTTGCGATTAAAGAATGTCAGCAGGCGTTTTATGACTATTTCTGCTTCCCACAATCTGGTTTGTTTTGTCCACCCTATAATCATGTCTTCAGTAATGGCTTACGTCATGGAGACATCTGGCAATTTCCTGCAGCAAGCTTTGAAGGGGGAGCAGAAGAAGAAGACTTCTATCAAAAATTCAATTTTGCTCCCTCTATGCTTAACATCAAATTGCCGATGGTACATAAACATGTTCCTGGTGACCATTTTGGTGTGGAATTGCTTTTTATAAGTTGTGTGCTGACAAATGAAAATTTAAACACCCCCGATACCTGGAGCATTTTAAAGGGATTTATATGTGCTCACTTACCTGGTCTGAAAGGGTATACTCATTTATTAGGCAGTCAAACTGATCCTTATATTAAAGTTGTAGCTGAATGTCTGGAGGAGTGTTTATCAGGACTTGATTATTTACTATCGATTGATTCTTGAATCAAAATGTAACTACATAGATATTTTCAGAAATAGAGCCAGTCTAAAATATTAATCTGGCTCTCAGTGCTTACCTGGCTGGCACATTACCTGGTATTCTGTGGCGATTCATAATTTAGTCAGGCAGGATAAAGGAGAGTTAATGCCTCATATTGAATTGGTTTAATATTCAATACTGGACGTTTTGATTTGGCCAGTTCTACGGCCTCTGGTAAAGATTTGCAGATCTTCAATTCCAGTAAAACTCCTGCTGCTACAGTTCCTGTTCGCCCCCTGCCTGCACCACAATGAAATGCAACCTTTTTCCCCTTTTGATAGGCATCTACTACAGCAAAAATCGCTTTATGAAACAGTTGCTCCTCAGGCTCTTCAGCATGATCACTTAATGATATATGCACCCATTGCACCTCTGGTTGATGTGCAGCACAACCCGTCGATTCAGCACGTAAATCAACCACCACTTCGATCCCATCTTCATCTACCATTTGCTGGATATCATTTACACCACCGCAGTAGATATGCCCAGGTAATAGGGCGTGATATTGCTTACTCATTTACTTTTTTAGCTCCTGAAAAATATTGGTGAATTTTTACCTGCTAAACATTCCAAACAAACCTGTTTGACTTTAAATATGATTTAATCCTTTTACCTTTCAGTTAAAGAAAAAAGACAAAGAATAGAATTTTAACATCTCAAAAACATATAGTTACACAGAGTGTTATTTGATCACCTTTTTAAGGTAGTAGTATACTAAATATTGAATAAGCGCACCTATTAACAATATTGCATACATGTCGGTATCAAATAATGCAGTGTTTCCTAACATATTATCATAGAATGTGAACAATATCCTAGTTGATAAAATACCAACTACGGTAGATATAATCAGAGCAATTGCATTAATTTTCAAAACACACTCCCAGTATTTTTACTATTGGATACATAACTGCCCTCAGATTCAGTGTCCCACATTAGTTGAATTTGATTTTGTAATGAAAGACTATCAATTTTATAAAGTGAAAGGATTAAAAACCCGGATGCGAGTAATTATCTTCTATTCGATACCAACAAAGGCGTATTAATTATCTTTATCATCACCTTCAACTAAAGTTGGAGCCCTTTATTTATTGCTCCACCAGGAAACACGAGACAATCCTCGCCTGACATTTTTCTACAATATGTAAAGATAAAATCAATACGCGGACCACTCGAATGCTGAAAATCCTGCATATGTTACACTCTGTAAAGTATCAGTATTGCCCCCTGACCTTTTAGTATGCTGAGTGTCATGGGGTGAGGCGAACTGGCCGGATTAGAACCGGCACTGAATGCTTAAAAAATGCCGTCACTAAGCAGGTTCATTAATACCTCCGCAAAGATGATTTGTGCCGAGTTACCAGAACACAAGAAAAGAACACTGTACATTGTGTTCGTCATTGCAACGCTTTACCCTTCATTTTCAGACGGTCATAGGTTAGCAGTTCAAGAACCAGTGGTCATTTTGCTGCTAATACATCGCTAAATGTTATTGCTCTGCTGTCGCAGGACAAAGACCCCCCTATCCTTTCAGTTGGGGGCCTGCACTTATGCTGGTCATAGCGCGTTAAATGTCGCTTCAGCCAGACTAGAATGGAACGATAGGAATTCTCGGTACAAAGAAAAAGATGTTCCTCTCATCACCAAACAAATCTGAATAATCATATGTATACCATGCCTTTTTTAACGAGTTAAAGACAATCCATACTGCCACCAGATATCACTCAGACCGACATATGAGTGTAAATACTGTATAACCTAACAGTGAAACGCCAGCATCCCAATTTATCTATTAATAGTAAGGTAACTCGCCACTTTAGCATTCCGAAGATGTCAGCAACTGTATCGTATTCATGCCTCTGCCCTCAGCTTTTTGGAAAGCGGAAAGGTGGAGAACTGCACATTCTTACTCCGTATGTGGACATCTGATTACAGTAATCGCTGCCCAGAAATAGTTAACAACATATCTGTAAAATCGAATGTATTCAACTATAATTTTGATAAGCGACTAAGGGGGCGATGATGCATATCAACAAGATAGTTGGCTGGCTTTTTGAAAGTATGCCTGAGTGCCTGTTTAAGTCATTATCTGAACCTGTATTCTCGGAAATTGATGGCATTGTACAAACAAACATGTTGAAGGCATCTTGGATGCAAGATGCCATGCGCAGTACTGCCGAAAAAGATGAGTAGCAGAAAGTAAATCTCTAATTGGTTTGATTGGCAGTGGAACGTAAATATTCCTGTTATGTTTAAAACATCAAGGGAATGATTTAAATGTAACAGGAAGATACACAATTTAAATTACAGTCTCCTAGCTGCTGCCAAGTCGCGTGAGAGAGAGGCTTCAGCAGAAACGCTCCAGGCGGTGTCTGGTTAGACTGGATGGGGGATGGATCCCTCACATTGAATATAATTAAAACATTATTTTTTCCCCTTACTTGCGGCACTATGAAATACAACTTTTTTCCCTTTTTGATTGGTATCCACCACAGCAAAAATCGCTTTACGAAACAGTTGCTCCTCTGGCACTTCAGTATGATCACTTAATGGTATATTCACCCGCTGCATCTCAGGTTGATGCGCAGTGTAACCCGTCGATTCGGCACGTAAATCAACCACCACTTTGCTCCCGTCTTCATCTACCATCTGCTGGATATCATTTACACCACTACAGTATGCCCAGGCATTAGGACGTGTTATAGCTTGCTCATTTATTTGTTTCTACACCTAAAAGACCATAAAAACGGAAAAATTCTTAACCTATCAAATTGCCGATACGATCCAGTTCAGCTTTAAACATGGTTTTATCTTTTTGCAACTCAGCCAACGGAAGAGTAAAAAACGCCTCGATGCGTGCTCGAAGGATGGTATATGCCTTTATAAAAGCCGCATTAATCTCCTCATCTGTACCTGTAACACGAGCCGGGTCATCAACCCCCCAATGGCTTCGTAGTACAAGTCCCAAATAGGTAGGACAAGTTTCATTTGCTGCATAGCCACAGACACTGATTACGATATCTGGTACCAGTGGCAAACTTTCCCACGATTTACTGTAGCAACCTATGGTGGAGATGCCTTCATGTTGCAGCAAAGCAAGTGAGCGAGGATGTACATGCCCGGTTGGATGACTTCCTGCACTCATGCTATGCCAGCCCTCCGGTGCAAGATGGTTGAACGTTGCTTCAGCCAGAATGGAGCGACAAGAGTTACCGGTACAAAGAAATAATACGTTCATAAAATTAGCCCTTATTTTTTTCTGGGTGAGAGCAAAGGACATCTGAAGATGTGCAATTGAGCTCCGTGTGCAGAGATATGCATTTTTCCGGATGACCGGAGCAACATTCTTCTGTCAGGAAGGAAATCAGTTCCAGCATCAAAGTGATATTCGCCCTATAGCGCTGAAAACGACCTTCTTGTTCAACTGAAAGCAATCCGACACGTGTCATCGCTTTGAGATGAAACGATAAATTATTTGGAGCAATGGCAAGGCTTGACGCTATTTGCCCGGCGACCATGCCCTGTGGCCCGGCTTTCACCAGCAAGCGATAGATATCCAGTCGGATGTCAGAAGCCAGGGATTCAAAAACTTGAGTTGCAGTATCTTTTTTCATAATTCAATGCTACAAGAACTATTGAAGTAATCAACCAAATTTTATAGTCTAGGAATCCTGGTAACAATGTTTAATGATACGTCAGGTAATAATCAGGGGACGTAAAATGAATACTCTTGACCTTCAGAAAATCAAGGATGATGCGGTCGAATGGGCCTTAACACATGGTGTCGCCTTTAAGGAATCGTCGTATTCTGCAGTGCATACCCCGTTTACCTTGACGCCAACGCCTATCAGGCGGGAAACCTATAAGCTTTTACAAAACTTAGCAAAAATACTCAGCAAATTAATCTATTCAGTTTCTGAGAATCATGATTTTTTATACGATGCCATTTATCCCATCAAAGCTGGGAATCCCTTCTTTTCAGCTTTACTGAACATGCATCAACAAATCCATTCATCCTCAAGCACAGCTCCCCGGCTACCATTGCTCATTATGCGTAGCGACTTTATGGATGATGTTCACGATGGCTTTAAGCTAATAGAGTTCAATGGCATAGCCGCCGGTATGGGGCCATTTGGTCAGCGGACACACGAGCTACATCAATATATACAAAGGCAATGGTCAACTACTTATTCTGAATGGTCCCACCAGGCAAAGGGAATACTTGTCGAAAACCATGCCATCGAAGGGATATCAGCAGCTCTTGCCCGGGCTACATTCAGAATTAAACAAGAGTTCGAAGATCCAGGCCCGGCCAGATTCTTGATGATAGTGCAAGAACATGAAAACAACGTGTTTGATCAGCACTTGCTTGAGCTAGCCCTTCAGCAAAAAGGGATCGAAACGCATCGCAAAACTTTTCAGGAACTTCATAATCAATTGAGAACCGGTGACAAAAACAGGCTAATTCTCAACGGTGTAGGACCACTTGATACTGTCTACTTACGTGCCGGATATCAATACTCAGATTATGAAGCCGCCAGCCTCAATGAGAAGGAGTGTTGTCAGGCGTTAATGGCTACACGAGTACTGATCGAGCAGCACCGAGTTGCGGTTAATGCAACAGTCGCTCAGCAGCTTGCGACAAGTAAGCGGGTTCAAATGTTGCTCTCTCACTTGGGGCTCGATGAGCTGGTTGCTTTCGGATTGAAACCGGAAGAGGTTAACACCATAAAAATGGTGTTGGGCGAAATGCTTCCTGTTAACCCTCATACTATCAACATCGTAAAAGAGTCTCCTTCTGATTCATGGGTTCTCAAAAATCAGGGTGAAGGGGGTGGGCATTGTCTGTTTGGTGCTGATATCCAGTTAAAACTGGCAAAGCTTGACCCGCTGCAATATCAATCGTGGTCGTTCATGCGTCGATTACATCCTGCCCCGCGATCGGTACCCTCTCTGGTTGTCCGTAAAGGGGAGTTATATCAGATTACTGATCTGGTCAGCGAATTAGGAATTTTCTCCGTTCAGATAGATAACTATGCAGCTAGCGCTGAGCCCTGTTTTGCTGGGTATTTGATCCGTAGCAAATCAGCAGAGTCAACTGAGGGAGGAGTTCATAGTGGACAAGGTGTTTTAGACTCGCTGGTATTCAGTGATTAATTCAGTAAGCCACTTCACTTCAGAGTGCTATAAGGTAACGTTATAAGCGTAAAGCCACTGTTGTCTGTGAGTCTGATTCTTGGATTGTTATCTTAGAGCTCCGTTTAATTCAGAAGGAGCTCTTTTTGAAATCCCATCTGAATTAACATTAAGCGATTACACAATCAGTCAAAGTTAAGTTCAGATATTTGCTGGTCAGGAAATTTTAAAATTCCGTTGCGAGAATGTCCCCCGCAGAAACCTCTTTAGAATAAAAGGATTATATTAACTATTATTCTTTTTCTATACAAAACTAAAAACCTACATTTACTTGTGGTTTTTATTTAACTCAATGTAACTATATCATTTCAAACAAAATATCTCCTTTATTGCATCTTTTCAATTCCGATGGCACCTCATACCTTCCGCCACAGCTACATCATCGTTAGCCCATGAACGTCATTCAGACCCAGGCCAGACATAAAATGGTAGTTTATACACAGGCGTTTGCGCTGGATATGGCGGCCGTGCTGTTCCCAGTGACAGGTATAATGCCGCGCAGATACATCGGCCCCTATTACGTGACAATGTCACTCATCACGGTTTATATAATCTGTAGTGAGCAGAACATTCCGCGTTGATCTGAAAAAATGCTTAGGTGGATCTTTTGCGGTCGACATGCTTTTGAGTTCTAATGGCGTGATATTGCCAGCCCATACAAAGGGAAAGAGAAATGATCCAGCAACTGCACAAGCGGTCTGATGTTGAGAAAAAGGTCGCGGCCGGAGAGGCTGTTAAGGAACAGCCACGGCAGGCAATCAGGGACACAGTCACCGGTGTCAACGCCACGATCTGTGACCGTTATTTGCCATTTTCATGCCCGCTAGATGCTTTCTTTAATGATGCTGTCCGCTTTCCGCCATTTCATCGTCACTGATTGGCGTTGCGTTTTTGGCCAGCACTCCAGCTTTGCGTTTCTCCTTTAACCGGTAACTTTCTCCTTTGATATTCAGTGTGGTTGAGTGATGCAGCAGCCGATCCAGGATCGCCGTTGCCAGTACGTTATCTCCGAACATCTCTCCCCAGTCTGCGAAGCCTTTATTTGACGTCAGGATGATGCTCGCTTTTTCATATCGACGGTTCAGTAGCCGGAAGAACAGGCTGGCTTCCTCTCTGGTCATTGGCAGATAGCCTATTTCATCCAGGATCAGCACCCGGGCATAACTCAGTTGCTGTAGCTGACGCTCCAGTCGGTTTTCCTGTTTCGCTTTCATCAGCGTTGCGATCAGTCTGTCCAGTGGCATGAACAGTACCCGATGCCCTGCATCCGCCGCTTTCACGCCGAGAGCAACGGCCAGATGGGTTTTCCCGACACCTGGAGGACCCAGCAGGATCACATTCTCGCAGCGTTCCACGAACGCCAGACCGGCCAGCTCCCGGACAACCTTACGATCGATGCCCGGCTGGAAGGTGAAGTCGAACTGCTCCAGCGTTTTGACCCATGGCAGACGCGCCTGCTTCAGTCGTGACTCCATGCCGCGCTGATGTCTGCCGTTCCATTCCTGCTGCAGCGCCATGCACAGGAACTCCCGGTAGTTCAGCTCTTTTTTAGCCGCCTGCTCCAGCAGGTTTTCTACGTGATAGCTCAGATGCTCCATTTTCAGGCGACTCAGCAGCGCTTCAAGTTCATGCATCACAGCAACTCCTCATAAGCACTCAGTGGTCGATGTTCTACCATGCTGACCTGCTTCCAGAGCGGGGCATGATGTTCCGGCACTGTCTGCCAGCCGGACGATGCTGAGCAGAGACGATGTGATGCCACCAGTTGCTCATTACTGTAGATCCGCAGTTCATCATCCAGCGATATTCGTATCGAGACCGGCTGGCCACACAGCGTTTCGGGAACGCTGTAACGATTGCCGCCAACTTCGATATAGCTGTCCCAGGACACATGGCGGATGTCGAAGTAGCTGGTATCGAAGTCCGTATCCGGCAACGGCTGCAGATGCTCCTGTTCCAGTGCGAAGCGCCGCTCTGGTGTTTGTCTGAACTGGCGAAGCTCCCGTTTATCAGCAACTTCAGCCATCCACTGCTCCAGTTGCTGGTTTACATGGGTGACGCTGTCGAACCTGCGGTACCGGACGAAGAAGTTCTCCTTAAGATATTTCACCATCCGTTCCACTTTGCCTTTGGTTCTGGCCCTGCGCGGACGGCGGGCCCGGGGCAGGAAGTCATAGTGGTCGGCCAGCAACAGGAACCCGGAGTTGAACACCACTTTCCCGTTGTTATTCTTCAGTACTGCGGCTTTCTGGTTATCAACCAGCACCGTTTTCACACTACCACCGAAGTAGCGGAAGGCGCGAACCAGTGACTCGTAGGTGTGCTCAGCATCCTGCTTTGGCGCGGCGAAGACATGGAAGCGGCGGGAGAACCCCAGCGTATTAACCGCGAAGTTAACTTTGCACCGCTGCCCGGCAACCTCCACCTCGACTTCGCCCCAGTCGTGCTGGAGCTGATATCCTGGCTGGGTTTCAAAGCGGACCGTTCTTTTTGATGGCCGCATTTTACGTTTGGGCTGGATGTAGTAACGCAGCATGGAACGTCCGCCCGTATAGCCCATTGCCTTTATCTCTGCGAGGATAACCTCGCTATTCCAGACATTCTCTGCCAGGCGCATGTCGATGTAATCCATAAATGGTTTCAGCTTAACCATTTTGTGGCGGGTCTTTCTGGCTGGCGGTTCAGGATATTTGAGATAGCGTCTGACAGTCCGTTCAGAGCAACCCACCTGAGTCGCAATATCGACAATGTACGCACCCTGCTGGCGCATTTGCTTTATCATGTAAAAGTCCTCTCTGCTCTGCATGTTGATGTCCTTTCTGGTGTGAGAACCTTAAGGAAACAACATGTTGGGTGGAGCGGACAATGCTAATGGTGATTTACCGTCTTATATCACTGGCGCTAACATAAGGCATCACGTACTTCCTGACATCGGTTAACAAGGTGATTATTCACCGGGTTCAATTTTCCGGATACTGCCCAAATCAAGACGCTTTGAACTCCAGACGCCGCTTCCGACGGCTGCACCGGTGGATTTTCTGAACCGCAGACCACATTCAGTGACCCACTGGGTTCTGGTTTCCCGGAGTCTGACCTCTCGGGGCCGGTAGCATTCTGTTATGATCCCGACGTGCGTCATGGGCTGCCCATTAATCTGTACCATGATGTGAGTGGCCTTATCTGACGGACCGGCAAACGTTCTGCCAGCGGATTAGGCGAATGAGCCGGGAAGCCTGGTCCGGCGTGAACCCGAATCCGTCCAGCAACTCTGTCAGCAGCGGGCCGGCATCCTCTTCATACCGATCCGATCGAAGGACACCAGGGGTCCCTTCCACCGTTTTCGCCAGTGCCAGAAAACGTTCCTGCAGCGGTTGTTCCTTATTACGCCAGCCGGGCTTCACTGCCTTAAGGTGCTCCGGGTTTGTGGCGGACAGCCCCTGCACATCGTGTTGTCGCAGTGCCCTGAGCAGGTGCCGGTACCAGATTTCCGTCGTGTCTGCAGCCTGTCCGCCGGGAAACTCTGCATTCTTCAGGACAGGTGTACCCTGTTCAGGCGCGGTGCTTTCGTTGATCTGCAGGCGGATATCAATGCCGGCATCGTGACAGGCCTGCAACCACTCAGCCACCTGCAGGGGGTCGCCTTCGAGGCGCGTCACCTGCCCGGCCGTGTTCCACAGCTGCAGGCAGGTGGTGCCGTCGAGACGGATAACGTAGTCGCCCCGGCACGACAGGTGCCAGCGACCGTCCAGCGCCACCGGCCGGTCGTCACCGAACCTGTCAGACTCGTATACCGGCTTTATCCGGACCAGGGGCAGAACCCGGACCTCTGTCGCGCGTTGCTCCGCCAGGACACGCGCCTGTTCGTCAGCCAGAAGCGGGGCGGCCAGCGCACGGCCGGCGTCCGTCAGCTCGACGGCCAGCTGCAGGTTCGGGGCGCGCAGGGTGCGCAGCCAGCCTGCGGACTCCATACGCCGGCAGGAGGCGCGCAGGTTCGGCCCGTACACCGGGGTGTCCCCGCCCTGCTCCAGCATCCGCTCAATATCCCGCGTGGCCACCGGCCCCGGACGTTTCGCACCGAGGGCGGCCAGCACAATCAGCACCCGACGCTGCAGCGGTGACGGTCGGCGCGCCTGAGTCATTGCTTATCCGTCTCCGGCCAGATGAGTTTTCTGAGACGCTGATGATCGACGTCTATGAGCGCTTTGGTTTGTTCGTATTTTTTCAGTGGCGCACCAGTAAGCGCCAGTTCATACCAGAATCCCAGCAGGGTGCTGGCCTTACTCGATTCGCTGATATATCTAACGCCCTGGCTGTCCAGCTCGCATTCCCGGATACGTTCTTCCGCTATCCGGGTCAGCTGCTCATAGCTGAGTGAAAAATTCACTTCTTTCTCATCCATCCTGCACGCTCCGTCTGATAATGTCCGGTTAAGTGTAAAATCATACTCAGTATGATTTAGTACTCAATGTGTAAACATCATATCAGGTATGATTGTCTGATTAATGATAAATATCACACTCAGTATGATTTTATGCGATGGGTTTGATTATCATATCCTTTGCGTGTTTTCCGCTGCGCAGATCCGAAAATTGGCTAAGTCGGATCTCCAGACTGCAGCAGGGTTGTTTTGAAAAAATGCCGGAGATGGAAGCAGCGTAGTAAGCTGATTTAATGATGTAAGAATAAATCTTACATTAAGATATGGAGGGGTTATGGCTCGTACGATGACGGTGGACGTGGGTGATGAGCTGCATGAAAAGCAGGCTGAATCCAGACTTCAGGAACTGCGCGATCTGCTGGCCGAAGGGATCAGCAGCGGCGAGGCGAAACCATGGAACAAGAATGCATTCCTGAGGAATGTCAGGGCCAGGGTGGCTAATGAAAGAGATTGAGCTGACACCCAAAGCAGAAGAGGATCTGGAGGCCATCTGGGACTACAGCTTCAGACAGTTCGGGGTTGTTCAGGCGGATGCATACATCGGCCGTATAGCTGCAGTGTTTGATGTGCTGGCCATGCATGATATCGGCACGCATCGTGCAGAGCTGGGAGACGATATCTGCACACTGCCGGTAGAACCGGCATACGATCTATTTTGTATCATCACATTCTATGGTTACGGTCATTCGTATTCTCAGCCAGTCTCAGGATACGGCGCGACATGCACCCTGGAGATGACCGGGGAACAGGATTCTCAAACAATATAAGTTAATTGTGAGGTCGACATGACCAAAAAAAACATTGTGTATGGACTCTTTCATTATTATTCATTTCGCTTATAAAAAAACGCTCCCGGACGGGAGCGTAAGCCAGTGACTTCGGCGTCAAATGAGGGTCTGACAAGTGGAGCTGCGGGTTAATTCTGGGTGATCTGGCTGCGATGCTTTTCCGCCTGTTGCTGATGAATAACGGAAGACTGGCCATTATTCGCCTTCTCATGCACAACAGCGGCTTTCTCATGCTCGCTCATTTCGGAAAATGGCTTAGCAGTTTCTTGGGTGTTCTCAGGTTTGGCTTTCATCATTTTTTTATGCATTTCAGCCATGTCCTGATGGGCGGCAGAATTGCCGTTTTGCATCATTTCATGGGACATAGCGGCCTGATCGTGACCGCTCATATCCATCATTTTCATGCTCTCCCCCTGAACTGCACTTTTTTCAGCGGATGACTGCATCTGATGGGCAGGCGCCTGGGCATTATTTACCTGGTCATGCATGTTCATTGTCTCTGCAGCCCAGGCAGATGAAGCGACAGCCATCATGGCAATAAAGGATACAAGGATCTTTTTCATGGTTGGGTCTCCGGTGTTTTCATACCCGAACAATCAATGCTTATAACAGAGAAAGCATTTGATCTCAGGGCTGGTTAATCATCACGCCAGGAACCGGGCGATTGAATTATCACGCTGTCCTGATTTATGACTGATTATAAAAAACCGCTTCTGTTTATCGCGTGACTGAATGATGACATTTTTGTCACCTTCCGGGTTTCTCCTGAATAACGGTATTAATCCATTAACAGACGCACACTGAACACAATTTTCCGCCCCTGCTGTTCTGCTGACAGCTCGCCGCCGTGAGCATGAATGATCGACCTTGTAATTGATAATCCCAGCCCCGCGCCTTCCGTGTTGTGAACCCTTGATGAGTCTGCGCGATAGAACCGGTCAAACAAACGTTCCAGATTAGCGGGAACCGGGCCAGACATCGTATTCGTAATCATCACGTTCACACAGTCACTGTCACGCTCAAGGTGTATCGCTGTACAGGTGTTATCGGGAGAATACTTGATTGCATTGGAAAGCAGGTTACTGAAAGCACGTCGCAGCATATCGCTGTCTCCGGCAACAACGCCCTCTCCTTCAA
The DNA here is from genome assembly GCF_013784065.1 of Citrobacter sp. RHBSTW-00599. Classification (NCBI taxonomy): domain Bacteria; kingdom Pseudomonadati; phylum Pseudomonadota; class Gammaproteobacteria; order Enterobacterales; family Enterobacteriaceae; genus Citrobacter; species Citrobacter sp. RHBSTW-00599. Next base: position 38,791 of record NZ_CP056718.1, read on the forward strand.
CCGTGATTGTCTTTCCTGTTTCGTCTGCCAGGGGCTCGAATAACTCACGTAATTCATTCAGTTCGGCTGCCAGATCCACATCATGTTTATCCAGCTGCAGCAGACCATGCTCTGAACGTGCCAGAAAAAGCATGTCACTGGTCATTCGTGACAACCTTTTCAGTTCTTCCAGGTTAGCGAATAAAATTTCGCGGTAATGCGAAACATCCCTTTCCTTAGCCAGTGCAAACTGCGTCTGCATCATCAGATTACTGACTGGTGTGCGCAGCTCATGCGCGATGTCAGACGAGAAATCTGACAGTTTCCGGAATGACCCCTCCAGGCGATCGAACATATTATTGAACTCCTGCATGGTCTCAGAGATTTCCGGCGGAGCCAGATCGGGATTAAGACGCTGATCCAGGCTGTGTACGGTCATGGAGGAAGCCAGACTGGTCATTTCCCGTAACGGTTTCAGACCAATACGTGTGGTCAGCCAGCCCAGAAAAACAGAAATAAAGACCAGACCGATATTGAACCAGAACAGCCAGGTACTGAGTTTGTCCATAAACAGGGTGTGATACCCAGTATCCGTGGCAACCGTAATGATGAAATGTTTGCTTTTACCCTGTTCCGGCGTCACGGCAACCCGCCGCGAGATACTGCGGTACACGGTGTTATTTTCTTCCGTCTGGATCATATAGTCGAGAATATCACCCGACTTGTTAAGCAGGACCGCTGGAACAACAGAATTTTTGGCATAGAGTTCAACAATTTTTTCATTTTCCATGTTTTTTATAGAAATGAATAAACCATTGTGCCCCACCATCGCATCGTTTATTTTTTCTGATAATGACTTAATATCCGTTTTGTTCCGGAACGTCTCTGTTTTAAGAAACTCTTCGGTGAGCTGAAGTTTACCTGTCAGAAAATCGCGGTCCTGATTATCGAAATAGCCATTCAGGGTACTCACCAGCATAAAACTGGATAACCACCATACCGTAAGCATCACTGCAGAAAAAATCAGGCTCAGGCGCGTGGTCAGGGAAATTTTGAACCTCACTCTTCTCTGATCTCCAGGACATATCCGGCACCGCGAACGGTATGGATCAGTTTTGGCTCAAAGTCATCATCAATTTTACTTCTCAGGCGTCTCACTGCCACATCAATCACATTCGTATCACTGTCAAAATTCATGTTCCAGACCAGGGACGAGATAAGGCTTCTGGGTAACACTTCTCCGGTACGTTGCAGCAGTAACTCAAGCAGAACGTATTCTTTACCGGTGAGATGGATCTTCTTTCCCGAACGGATCACGGTCCGGCGCACCATATCAACGGTCATATCTGCTATGGTGCAAACTGTGGCTGCCTGAGAGCGGGCGCGTCGCAGCAAGGTTCTTACACGTGCAACCAGCTCGGTAAAATCGAAGGGCTTAATAAGATAGTCATCTGCGCCAAGCTCCAGCCCTTTCACTTTGTCCCGCACGTTATCCTTTGCGGTTAAAAACAGGACCGGTTCTTCATGCCCGGACTCCCTCAGTGCGCTGATGATTTGCCACCCGTCGAGGAAAGGCAGCATCACGTCCAGTATTATCAAATCATACTGTCCCTTCGACGCGGCCCCGAGACCGTCGCGGCCATTATTAAAGAGATCGGCCTGATAACCTTCCTCAACCAGTCCCTGCTGAAGGTAACGACCTGTTTTTTGTTCGTCTTCAACGATTAAAATACGCTGCATGGTCAACTCGCTGATATGAAAGTAAAAATCTCACGCATGAGCTTTGGCTGTCCCCTAGCTGATCTGAGACGGAGCAAGCATTCCAAGCCACGCTACGGCGCCCAGAATGATAATCGCAACAACGAATTCTGTCAGAATGCTGTTTCGCATCAGGGCAACGCTGCGATCATAATTCCCTTCCCTGACCATAACTTCAAGCCGGGGACCCAGGTGAAACCGGTTTGCTGCAGCCAGAAGAAGCATCAGAACAAACAGAGCCGTCTTAGCAAGCAATATCCCCCCCCAGGAGCTGTTGAATAAGGGGGTTAAGTTACCCTCAGCAATGTACAGATAGTTGACGAGCGCACTCAGGATCAGGGCTACAACAATCACCGTTCCTGCCGTGGCAAATTTTGCCAGGGAGTCAGATATCACAATGACGCTCTGTGCATTATGCGCGTTTCTGCGCATCAGCAGGATAGCAAATGCAACCAGAGCACCTGTCCAGGCACCTGCAGCGCCGAGATGAGTCAGATCGCTCAGTAAATGGAGATAGTAATGCAGACCGTCATGCATGACGGCGTGTCCTCCCCAGGCAAGTGTAGCCAGCGCCACGCCCCCACTCATCGTCATCAGCAGGCAGGACAATACTCTCTTATTAGTGTAAAGGAACAAAGCACCGAGTGTGGTAAACAGGGCACAGAGCCTGACAATCCAGCTAATACCGACATCCGTTTCTTCTATCACCATCTCGATAATATGGATAGATAATTCTCTGAAATCAGTTACTCCGCTCATGGCATTAGATACCAGGAGCATATTAATGCCAGTAAGAATGATACCTGCAACAACAGCAAAGGTTATAAACGACCTGAAATTAGTCAGGTTATACGTTTCATGTCTGACACTGCTTATTCCATATATCTGAAAAAATGGCAATCCAAATATTACCATCAAATCAAGATAAAGAAGAAAACGAATAACAATCATAATCAGGTCATTCATAATATTACTTCACTGTAAAAGTGTAATTGCCGGTAATAGGGTGTGTATCTGCAGAAACCGCGCGCCAGTCAACACGATAAGTGCCGGCTGGCAGAGGTTCTCGTGGGATAATGACCATTGATTTAGGGTCAGCGCCTGGTGCCACTTTTGTCGCGACTGGCATTGGCGAATGGGATGACATGCCTTTCATCCCGGTCATTGTTAATTTAGCCCCTGAGAATTTCACAGTCAGATCTTCTGTGAAATTAAGCTGGATCTTTTCCGGGGCCGCTACGGCTGAATCTGCCTGCGGGACAGAACTTTTTAATTCAGGATGGGCCATAGCAGAGAAAGCAACGCCCATAACGAGGCCACCTGTAAGAATGGCTTTATTTAAAATCGACATTTTATTTACCTGTTTAGTTGAGTGTTTTATATCAGTGCGTTAAAACCAGATTCTGGCTCCCGCCAGGAATACTACCTGATGGTCTTTCTCACCTTCTCTTTTCGCCATATCGGATGTTTTCCCGTAAAGTTGATTCCAGGAAACGCCTATATAGGGTGCAAACTCACGGCGTATTTCATAGCGCAGCCGGAGCCCCAGCTCTGTGTCAGTCAGTCCCCTGCCGCGACCCCGCGATTCATCATCCTGACTGTAGAAATTCACCTCATAGGATGGCTGGAGTATGAGCCGGTTAGTCAGTAAAACGTCGTATTCTCCTCCCAGACGAAGGGCTGCTTTTCCACCATTACTGACAAAACCCGTAATTTCAGACTCAAAATTATAGAGTGCCAGCCCCTGAAAACCGACAGCAGCCCAGGTCTGGGCAGAAGCAGGTCTGAAATCCTGCCTGACACCCGCAACCAAATCCCACCATGGGCCAACCGCATGTCCCCAGAGTAACTGCGCTTCAGCCGCCTCCGTTTCCCCATTGCTTCGTTCACCTTCGCTCTTTAGCCAAATCCGATCTGTGTCGCCTCCAATCCAGCTGTTAACACTCCAGCTGAAATTGTTGGTGTTATCCGACCGTTGCCATTCCAGTTGATCCAGCAGAACCAGATAATTAATCGCACTGTCGTGAATCGCATGCCCCTGTAAATTGCCGAATGCAGCCTTCCGGTCGGCATCGGTAACAGGCGGAATTGGCGTTCTGCTCTCAGTTACAATGGGCTCCATTGACGTCATCTCAGTGAAATTCTCATCTGCTGGCATCTGCATGGCAGACATGTCGTGCCCGGCGTGGGGATCTGCAGAGACGGAGCCCGCCGCAATAGAAAGCTGTGAGGTAAACAAACCGGCGACCAGAACAGGTATGGCGTTCAAATTTCTCTTCATTCGCATCATTCCTCCACCCGGACTTCACGAAACATTCCCATTTCCATGTGATAGAGCAAATGGCAGTGATACGCCCAGCGTCCAAGAGCATCAGCTGTCACTCTGTAACTGCGTTTTGTACCAGGGGGAACATCTATTGTGTGTTTACGAACCATGAAATTACCGTTTTCATCTTCCAGATCGCTCCACATACCATGCAGGTGAATGGGGTGAGTCATCATGGTATCGTTGATCAGCGTGATCCTAAGTCGCTCACCGTATTTCAGCAGCACCGGTGCGGCATCTGAAAACTTGATTCCATTAAATGACCAGGCAAACTTTTCCATGTGGCCGGTTAAATGCAGTTCTATGGTGCGGCCAGGTTCACGTCCGTCAGGATCCTCAAAGCGGCTTTTCAAATCCGCGTACGTGAGAACCTTTCTTCCGTTATTTCGAAGACCAATACCCGGATCGTTTAATTTCGGAGAGACGCTCATCGCCTGCATATCAACCAGTGGGTTATCCGTTTCTGACGCAGGATGACTTTGCATACCCGGCATTCCGGCCATCTGGGAATGATCCATACCGGCCATGCTGCTGTGATCCATGGGCGCGGAGGATGTCCCGCTATCCGGAAGGTCAGCACCGTCCATAGACATCATCTCTCCGCTGTTATCCATGCCTCCCATCTGGCTGTGGTCCATTCCTGCCATATCATGTCCCATTCCTCCCATACCCATATCTTCCATGGTCAACAGAGGACGGGGATCGAGGGGGGGAACGGCAGCACTTAACCCCTCTCTCGTGGCCAGTGTCCCCCGAGCGTAACCGGTCCTGTCCATGGATTGTGCGAAGATGGTATAGACCTCACCCTGAGGCTCCACAATGACATCATAGGTTTCGGCAACGGCAATCCTGAATTCGTCAACGGTAACCGGGTTTACATACTGGCCATCTGCAGCCACGACCGTCATTTTCAGCCCGGGGATACGGATATCGAAATAGGTCATTGCCGAGCCGTTGATAAACCGTAAGCGTATCTTTTCACCGGGACGGAACAGTCCGGTCCAGTTTTTCAGCGGGGCCTGCCCGTTCATGAGATAGGTGTAGGTGTAGCCACTGACATCCGCGAGGTCAGTCGGATTCATTTTCATTTCAGCCCACATTTTCCGATCGGCAATGGTGGCTGACAGCCCCCTGGTATTCACGTCGCGGAAAAAAGAGCCAACGGTTGGTTTATTGAAATTGTAGTAATCCGACTGTTTTTTTAATTTTTTCAGCAGGCTGTGAGGATTTTCATCGGTCCAGTCAGACAACATGACCACATGCTCACGATCGTAAGCAAACGGTTCTGGCTCCCTGGCATCGATGATAATGGCACCGTATACCCCCTCCTGTTCCTGCAGACCGGAATGGCTGTGGTACCAGTAAGTCCCGTTCTGCTTAACCTTAAAGGTGTAAACGTAGGTATCATCAGGCTCTATGCCCCTAAAACTCAGCCCCGGAACACCATCCATATTGGCCGGAAGAATAATGCCGTGCCAGTGAATGGACGTCTGTTCATTAAGACGGTTTTTGACCTTCAGGGTAATGGTGTCACCTTCTTTCCAGCGAAGAACGGGCCCCGGCAGGCCTCCATTGATTGTTTTGGCCTGACGCTCACTGCCCGTGATATTGACGGCCGTTTCACCAATGGTCAGGTCAAACTGAGTACCCTGCAGGGATGCGGCAACTGGCAGGCTCAGACTGGAACGCGCATTGAAACTCCATACGCCAAGACTTCCGGCTACGCCAGAGAGGGTTAACCCCTTCAGGAAAGTTCGTCGAGACGTTTTCAACAGCATGCGCGTTCCCTTATTTAAAGTATGGTTACTGACAGAATTCGAGAACCGATTTAAATTAAATTACTGGTTCATCCTCTTACAATGAAATGAAGCTAGCACACCTTAAGAAACAAATTCATTACAATCGTGTAATGTACATAGCTGTATTACATTTACGTCATCTTCCCCACAGGTTGATTATTTTTATATATGATCGTAAGGACAACTTTTATGTACCTCAGAAGGTAATTACACATGAATATATTAATCACGACCACTGCGTTTACAGCTTTATTTTGTGGGGCAGCTTTTGCTCAGTCCAGTGATATTGCCCATGAAGCACATCGTTTTGTTAATAATGCCTCAGCCGTCAGTCATGTGAATTCCTCGACGCATGAAAATTTGCCGGACAGGATTAATAAAAACAGCACACCCTCATTCTCTGAAATGAATGAACATGAAAGGGCCATTGTTGCTCATTCATTTATGAACAACAGCGCGTCCTATGCACATCAGAAAATGATTGAGGAACATAAAAAAATGCTGTCCGACAGTGGTGCAAATTCAAAGACCTCCTCTTCTTCTTTTAACGAACTGAATGCCGGAGAGAAAGCCGCCCTCGTGCATGAGCAGGTCAATAATGCCGGTGCGGAAGCTCATCAGACACAGGCAAGAAAGCTTCGCGGCCTGTATTCCTCCAGGTAACTGCAGGCGGGTTAGTGCTTAGCAGGGCTTTACTGACGGGTTACGTAGCAGGACATGAGCCCCATATTGCTCTGCCGTAACCTGTTTCAGTCCCGTTAATCATCACCGTCAGGCTGGTCATACAGTTCCCAGATCTTCAGGAGCAAACGGGAAACAAGATATGTTACAAAAATGACGACCATCAACGGTGCTCCCGATTAACTGACAGATGACACGCCTCCTGAAAACCCCTAGCATACGCCGCAGTGTTCATGCTAACGGCGAATTCCAGTAAATGTATTCTACCGATGTCGTAAAAGAAAATGCCTACCTTTCAGCCACCCGCTCGGGGCTGGAATCGAACGAGATCGCTACCCTTCAGCGCTCCTTGCCTTCCCGGTTTAATCTGCGGCATTTGAAAAAAAATGAATCATTAAAACTCGTACTGCAAAAGAAAGCGGGAAAATCACGTGTCGTGGCCTATAAATTTACGTCCGGTTCATTTAATTACACGGCGTATCGTATATCAGATAAAAAGTTCTATAACCTTTCCGATACTTCCGGGAAAGGCAGTCTCGATTATCCGTTACCGGCCACAGCAAGACTCAGTTCGCCTTTCAATCCTGCAAGACTTAACCCGGTATCGGGAAAAGTGAGTCCCCATAATGGCATTGATTATTCCATGCCCATGAACACGAAAATAGTCAGCGTCATCGACGGAAAAATCACCCGGGCCGAATACAACAGCACCATGGGATATTTTGTTGAAGTAACAGGAAAAGCCGGTGTTAAAACTCGCTATCTCCACCTCAATAAAATACTCGTTACTAAAGGGGCCAGGGTTACCCGGGGAGGCGCTATTGCGTTATCCGGTAACAGCGGACGTTCATCCGGTCCTCATCTGCATTACGAGCTGGTCATCAATAACAATCCTGTTAACTCACTGGCGTTCCGGGCAGCGGCACCCGCTGATAACAAACTTGAACAGCATGCCTTTGCGCATGCCAGAGACTACGAACGATACCTGGACTGATAACGGGGCCGCGACGTGGCCCCGTCTGCCGGATTAATTTTTTTTATCGTTTTCACTTCCTTGATGTTGATGATCTCCATGCCCTCCGTGGCCGTGGAAAAGATGCATTAGCGGGCAGACCAGCAATAACAGATATGGCCAGTAACCTGCCACATGTGACCAGTGTTCGCGCAGGAGGGCAAATGCCGCGATCGCGGCGACAGCAATAAGCGCATAGGTGGTACTTTTCATACTGGACTCCTTCTGTTCGTAACAGCCCCTTCACTCAGTGTTATTTCCCGAGCCTGACACTTTTCAGACGCAACGCATTCACAATGACGCTGACGGAGGAAAGAGCCATGGCCGCCGCCGCAATAACTGGCGACAGCAGTATTCCATACACAGGATAAAGCAGGCCTGCAGCCACAGGCACGCCAAGTGCGTTGTAGATAAATGCAAAAAACAGATTCTGTCGGATATTTTTCATGGTGATCTCTGACAGATGACGGGCCCTGTTCAGTATCATCAGGTCGCCTTTGAGAAGGGTGACTCCGGCACTTTCAATTGCCACATCTGTACCCGTTCCCATGGCTATTCCCACGTCAGCCGCTGCCAGCGCCGGGGCATCATTCACACCGTCTCCGGCCATCGCAACCACATGGCCAGACGCTTTCAGTCGGGTTATCACTGCTTTTTTGCCATCCGGCAGAATCCCGGCTTCAACCTCATCTATTCCCAGTTTCCGTGCGACTGCTTCAGCGGTAAGCTGGTTATCCCCGGTGAGCATAACGATGCGGATCCCCGCCTGACGCAAAGCTTTAAGCGCATCCGGCGTGGTTGCTTTCACGGGATCCGAGATAGCTATCAGGCCTGCAAGGTGCCCGTCTGTGGCCACATAGATAACGGTAGCACCTTCCATCCGCAACGTATCCGCAACGGCCTTTTGATTATCAATAACGATACTGTTTTCCTGCATAGCCAGTTCATTACCAATAACAACCCGTTGACCTTCGACATCGCCTGAGACACCTTTACCCGACGGCGCATTGAAATGAGTGACTGCGGGTATTGCGATCCCCTTTTCCTGTGCTGCTTTAACTACTGCCATACCCAGCGGATGCTGCGAGCCTTTTTCCACTGCGGCCGTTACACGCAAAAGAGATGTTTCCCCACCCGGATTGAGACTGATAATCCCTGTCACCGTCGGCGAACCTTCCGTGAGCGTGCCTGTTTTGTCGACAACCAGCGTGTCCACTTTTTCAAGACGCTCAAGGGCTTCGGCATTCTTAATTAACACCCCGGCCTGGGCTCCTTTGCCCACCCCCACCATTATCGACATCGGCGTGGCCAGCCCCAGCGCGCAGGGACAGGCAATAATCAGGACCGACACAGCCGCAATGAGACCGTGCGCCATCCTGGGCTCGGGCCCCCAGACAGACCAGATCATGAAAGCAACAACCGCGATAAGTATCACCAGAGGAACAAACCAGCCTGAAACGCTGTCAGCCATTCTCTGGATGGGGGCCCGCGAACGCTGTGCATCAGCGACCATCTGAACAATTCGTGAGAGCATCGTTTCATCACCGACTTTCTCTGCACGGACGATAAGACTACCTGTCTGATTAATCGTCCCCCCAATGACGGGTTCACCCTCCGTTTTGGTAACCGGCATAGACTCCCCGGTCACCATCGATTCATCCACGGTTGTTTTGCCTTCGACCACGATACCGTCGACCGGAATACTCTCTCCAGGTCTGATGCGGAGCTTATCGCCAGGCAGGACATCTTCCGCATTAATATCCGTTTCATGACCGTCATGATCCAGCCGCCTGGCGGTTTTGGGGGCAAGGTTCAGAAGTGCAGTAATGGCACCTGAGGTTTGTTCCCGTGCCCGCAGCTCAAGAACCTGTCCCAGCAGAACAAGCACCGTAATAACTGCTGCGGCTTCAAAATAAACGGCCACCAGGCCATCCATGTTTCTGAACGATGCAGGAAACCAGGAAGGGAAGACGGTTGCAGTGACGCTGTAAACCCAGGCTACGCCGGTCCCCATAGCAACAAGGGTAAACATATTCAGGGAGCGGTTACGTAACGACATTCCGGCCCGGGCGAAGAATGGCCAGCCACACCACAACACGACAGGAGAGGCCAGAAGTAACTGCAGCCATGTGTTGTACTGTGGCGATACTGTATTCCTCAAAGCGGGAAACAGATGAGATCCCATTTCGAGTATCAGAACCGGAAACGCCAGCAACAACCCCAGCCAGAAGCGTCTTGTCATGTCGCGAAGTTCATCACTCGGCCCCGTGGATGCCGTGGCTACGAGCGGTTCCAGTGCCATTCCACAGACAGGACAGCTTCCGGGACCAGTACGGCGTATCTCCGGGTGCATCGGACATGTCCACACACCTTTAGAAAACCTTTTCTCCGCCTGGTGGTGAGGCTGTTTTATCTGATCAGGGCTGACTTCGTGGTGGTGGTGATGGGAATATTCACTGGCATCTTCGGTAAGATAACGATCGGGATGGGCATTAAATTTGCTCTCACAGCTGGCGGAGCAGAAATAAAGCTGATGGTCCTGGTATCGAATGCTGCTGTGCGCCTTGTCCGGCAGGATGGCCATCCCGCACACGGGATCTCTCACCTTATGCAATACGTGACTCTCGTCCGGGGATAATGTCTGTTCAGAAGCAGTCTGGTTGTTGTGTTGCACTGCATTGTCATTTTTCACAGTAACTCTCCTTATGCATACCTGAAGCATTTTCTGTCTTCAGGGTATGTCATGGATGCGATTACCACGAATGTCGCCGGCATAAGAGGGCCTGCTACCGGCGTCCCGTTATCAGCCGTTCCGCTGACTATTCGATTCGCTGGAAGACTCTTTTACTTCCATCCGGTGAGAATGCGATAACATCGTAAGCCTCTTTTCGGGCTCCCATCTCCATTCCCGGACTTCCTGCCGGCATACCGGGGGTGGCGAGACCGTATATACCTGAACCAGACTGCATTGCTTTATAAATCGTTGTCGCAGGCACATGGCCTTCAATGATCAAATTACCGGCAACCGCGGTATGACAACTTCGTAGTCCTGCAGGAACAGCATGCTTTTCTTTCAGGGCTGACAGCGCCTGATCATTCATGACGTGAGTTCGCACTTCAAACCCGGCTTTTTCCATCGCCTTGCCCCACAGGGAACAACAGCCACAGTTTTCAGATTTGTACATATCAATGACTTTTTCACTCGCCATCACGGGCAGTGAAATGCCGAGAGCCAGGAACATTAGAATCATTTTTTTCATACTCACCTCTGTATGTTATCGATATAAACCCTGATGCCAGGGTGAATTTATGCAAAAGGACACCCACAGGGGTGCCCTTTCAGGGTTATGACACGCTCTTTTTATGTCTGCGCAGCCAGATGAGTTTGTAGGCGGCAGGAATAATGAACAGGGACAGCAGCGGAGCCGTGATCATCCCGCCAATCATGGGGGCCGCAATACGGCTCATGACCTCTGAACCTGCGCCGGTTCCCCAGAGTATGGGCAGCAGGCCCGCAATGATCACCGCCACGGTCATGGCTTTCGGCCGGACACGCAATACGGCACCATGATAGAGGGCTTCATCAAGACCTTCCGGTGTGAATGTCTCTTTACGGGACAATTCCGGGTGCGCTTCAATGGCATGACGCAGATACATCAGCATGACCACGCCAAACTCTGCTGCCACCCCGGCCAGGGCAATAAACCCGGTGCCGGTCGCCACTGACATATGGAAGCCCTGCCAGTACAGGAACCATATCCCGCCTACCAGCGCAAACGGCAGGCTCATCAGAATAAGTAAGGCCTCATCAGCCCGGCGGAATGCCAGATACAACAGAATGAAGATGATCATCACCGTCATCGGCACCATCAGCTTCAGTTTCTTGTTGGCATGCTCAAGCAGTTCAAACTGTCCGGAGAATGACACGCTGGTACCCGGTCTCAGTTTCACTTTCTGACTGATCGCCGTTTTAATGTCATTAACCACCGACACCATATCCCTGCCGCGCGCGTCAATGTAAATCCAGCTGGCTGGACGGGCATTTTCCGTTTTCAGCATAGTCGGCCCTGAAACGACCTTAATATCCGCAACATCGCCCAGCGTGATCTGCTGCTTCATCGGGGTCAGGATCGGCATCTGTTTCAGCGCCTGTGGACTGTTCCGGTAATCCTGCGGATAGCGGATATTAATCGGGTACCGGGCCACGCCTTCAACCGTTTCCCCTACCGTCGCGCCGCCGATGGCTGATGAGATGAACAGCTGCACATCGCCCACCGTCATTCCGTAGCGGGAGGCTTTTTCCCGATTGATATCGATATCGATGTAGCGCCCACCCTCAAGTCGCTCAGCCAGGGCAGACACCACGCCCGGTACCGTTTTGGCTACTGCTTCGATACTCTGCGCCGTCGCATCGATATCGGACAGAACCGTTCCGGACACTTTGATACCTATCGGGCTTTTGATCCCTGTTGAGAGCATATCAATACGGTTACGGATTGGCGGCACCCAGAGGTTTGCCAGACCAGGCAGACGGACGGTCTTATCAAGTTCATCGATAATCTTGTCAATCGTCATGCCTGGCCGCCACTGATCCTCAGGTTTCAGCTGAATGGTGGTTTCCACCATTTCGAGTGGCGCGGAATCCGTTGCGGTCTCTGCCTTACCGGTCTTGCCAAATACAGAGGCCACTTCAGGAACGGTTTTGATTAACTTATCCGTGGTCTGCAGGAGCGCCGCTGCTTCTGCCGGAGAGACACCTGGCAACGTTGACGGCATATAAAGCAGGTCACCTTCGTTGATCTTCGGCAGAAACTCACCGCCCACCTGGCTCAGTGGCCAGATAACCGTGAAGATAGACAAGGCCGCAACCAGCAGGGTTGTTTTTGGCCAGTGGAGGACCCGCAATAGTAATGGATGATACGCTTTTATCAGCATCCGGTTCAGGGGGTTACTGGTCTCGGCAGGAATTTTCCCCCGGATCCAGAATCCCATCAGAATCGGAATGACGATGATGGCCAGCGCGGCCGCGCCCGCCATGGAGTACGTTTTCGTGAATGCCAGCGGTCCAAACAGACGTCCTTCCTGACCTTCCAGGGTAAAGATAGGAATAAAGGACAGGGTGATGATCAGCAGGCTGATAAACAGTGCGGGTCCCACTTCCACGGAGGCGTCGGTAATCACCTTCCAGCGGGTGGCGTTGTCAATCTGCTCACCCGGATGCTGATGATCCCATTCCTCAAGCCGTTTGTGCGCATTTTCAATCATCACAATGGCGGCATCCACCATCGCTCCGACGGCAATCGCAATCCCTCCCAGCGACATAATATTGGCGTTCAGTCCCTGGAAGTGCATGACGATAAAGGCGATACACAGGCCTAGCGGCAGAGAAATAATTGCCACCAGGGCAGAACGTACGTGCCACAGGAACAGGGCACAGACGATGGCCACCACGATAAACTCTTCCAGGAGTTTGTAGCTGAGGTTATCAATGGCCCGATCGATTAACTGGCTGCGATCGTAGGTGGTCACAATTTCAACACCTTCCGGCAGGCTGGCCTTCAGCGTGTCCAGTTTATCCCTCACTGCCGTGATAACGTCGCGCGCATTCTTACCCGACCGCAGGATCACCACGCCGCCGGCGACTTCCCCCTGGCCGTTCAGTTCGGCAATACCTCGCCGCATTTCAGGCCCGGTCTGCACGCGGGCAACATCCCGCAGATAAACCGGTACACCGTTCTCGCCGGTTTTCAGGACAATGTTATTGAAATCATCAATGGTCTGAAGATATCCGCTGGCCCGGACCATATACTCCGCTTCGGCCATTTCAACGGATGAACCACCGGCCTCCTGGTTAGACGATTCAAGAGCCTGTTTCACTTCAGGCAGGCTGACACCGTACTGGGACAATTTCTCCGGATTGACCTGGATCTGATACTGTTTCACCACGCCGCCAACCGAAGCTACTTCCGCCACGTTCGGGATGGTTTTCAGTTCAAATTTCAGGAACCAGTCCTGCAAAGAACGCAGTTCTGAAAGGTCGTGTTTTCCGCTGCGATCGACCAGGGCATATTCAAATATCCAGCCCACTCCCGTGGCGTCCGGACCGATTTCAGAGCTCACACCCGCAGGCAGTTTGCCCTGAACCTGATTCAGGTATTCCAGCACGCGCGAACGGGCCCAGTACAGATCGGTCCCGTCTTCAAAAATGACATACACATACGAATCCCCGAACTGTGAGAAACCACGCACGGTTTTTGCGCCAGGTACGGACAGCATGGTGGTGGTAAGCGGATAGGTGACCTGGTTTTCTACAATCTGCGGGGCCTGTCCGGGATAGCTGGTTTTAATAATGACCTGCACATCTGACAGGTCAGGCAGCGCATCGACCGGCGTGTTAATTATCGTCCATGTGCCCCAGATGCTGAGAAACAGTGCGCCCATCATGACCAGGAAACGGTTGGCGACAGAGCGCCGGATAATCCATTCAATCATCGTCGTCTCCTCAGTGCCCTGAATGCATATTTACAGGCTGCTCAGACATTGCTGGCATACTGTTTTCTGTTTTTTCAGGGTGGCGCATACGTTCCAGCGCGCCCGTAATATTGGCTTCGGAGTCAATGAGGAACAGGCCACTGACCACCACGGTATCACCTTCATTCAGGCCGGAGCCAATGCCGGACTGTTGCTGTGATTCATGCAGAACGTGGATCTGTTTCGGCACAAACTGGCCTTCATCATCAACAGTAATCACGCGCTGTTCTTTGCCGGTATCGATAACGGCCTGGCTTGGTATCAGCAGCATCTCCTGGCTTTGGGTATTCAGTTTCAGATAGGCATTCATGCCCGGCTTGAGAAACTCATCCTTATTAGATACCTGGAGACGGACCTGAAGCGTACGGGTTGTCTGATCCACGCTGGGAAGAATGTTCCATTTTTCGACATGGAATGTTTTATCCGGATAAGCCGGTACCGAAATTTCAAACTGCGACGTATCTTTCAGCAGATAGGCGATAGATTCCGGCACTGCAGCGCTGATCCAGACCGGGTCCATCCCCTGAATCTGAGCCACCACCTTATCTTTCGAAATATTCATGCCGGTGCGCAGGTCAAATGCAGTAATGACACCATCAATAGGTGCTTTAATGGTAAAACGGGTCTGGATTGTGCGGGTTGAACGCAGCCTTTGAATATCCTCTTCCGGCATACCAGCCAGACGAAGTCGCTCCAGCACCCCTTTTATCTGGGTTGGCGTACCGCCTGTACCGGATAACAGCAGGAACTCACTTTGCGCCTCGACCCATTCAGGAATGGTGATATCGATAAGCGGTGTTCCTTTCTTCACATGATCGCCAGTCGTCAGGGGATACACTTTTTCGACGAAACCGTCAGAGCGCGCCTGCACAATGACAAACTGATACTCGTTATAACTGACATTAGCCGGGATCGTCTGAGAATAATTCAGCATTCCGCGCGTGACTTTTTGCGTTTTTAATCCCAGGTTCTGAACCTGCGTTGGATCAATACGGATCCCGCCACCGCTTTTCTCGCCACTTTCATCAGCATATTTTGGCACCAGGTCCATATCCATAAAGGGAGATTTTCCGGGTTTATCAAATTTGGTATCCGGTTTCATCGGGTCATACCAGAAAAGTACCTTTCGCTCCGGTGCCGTTTTTTCTGTTTGTACTGTTTTTGGTGATGAGTTTACATACTGCCAGGCAGTAACCGATATCAGCCCTCCTGCTATGAGGCTGCTGATAATTATTGCAGCATATTTTATCTTTAAAGAAGCCATACAATTTCTCGCTGAAAAATCAAAACACCTGGCATATGCGCCCGATCGTTCATTCTCAGTAATCCCTTAATGAATGTTCAGGCGCACTGGATGTATTCGCTCCGGACTGTTAATCAGGATTGCGTAACGTTAATGCTTTTGAGTAAGGAGATATTGCCCTGCTGAATAAACGAGAAATCGACATGGTTGCCGGTTTTCAGGGCATTGATAGCGTCGTCTGCATTAACAAAAGTGAAGCGCATGGTCATTGCAGGCCAGCCCACCGCAGGGATTGCTTCGTGCGAAATGGTGATTTTTTTACTATTCATATCAATGTCTTTAACGACACCGGTGCCCTTGATAACCTGCTGTACCGAAGCATCACTGGCAGCATTCATATCGCCATGCTGATGTGTTTCAGCATGAAGACCGGCAGAAAACATGACAGAGAAGGCACTAAATAAAACGGCTTTAAGTGAGTTACGCATTTTTAATTTCCTGATATGTTGAATATAATTCACTCTATCCAACCGCCACCCAGCGCGGTGAACAGATTAATTTCGTTAACCTGTCGGGAATAGGTAAGGTCGAGAATGGCTTGCTGCGTAGTGAACAGCGAGCGTTCTGCATCCAGCACTTCTATGTAGCTGACTGCACCACTTGAATATAATCCCCGGGCCCGCTGGAGGGTTATCTGGAGTGAATCAAGATAACGCTGCTGTGCCTCGAGTTGCTGGCTAAGACTATCGCGCAGGGCAAGCGTGTCGGAAACATCCTTGAAGGCCGACTGGATTTTTTGTTCGTAATTAACCACCGACTGTTGCTGGCGAATTTCAGCCAGTTTCAGATTGGCTTTGTTTCTGCCGGCATTGAAAATAGGAATTTCAATTTTGGGGATAAAATTCCACATTCCGCTTCCTGACGTAAAGAGGCTGGACAACTCTGTACTGCTTGCGGAAAGGCCACTGGTCAGGGTAATGGACGGGAAAAATGCCGCTCGCGCTGCGCCAATATTGGCATCAGCCGCTTTTAGCTGGTATTCCGCTTCCATGATATCCGGGCGCTGCAGTAAAATTTGTGAGGACAGGTTTGGTGGCAGTTTTACTGGCGCGATCTCCCCGTCTTTCATCCCTTTTTCTGACGGAAGTGCGTGGTACGTTCCCAGCACCAGTTGCAGGGCATTGTTTGCCTGAGCCAGATCGCCTTCTCGTTTGGCTATTTCGGCACGGGTACTTTCGATTTGTCCTCTGGCCTGTTCAAGCGCCAGAACGTTCGTACTCCCGGTCACCAGTTGTTGCTCAACGAAAGCATAGGACTGTTCATAATTTTTCAGCGTTTCCCGCGCAATACGGAGTTGTTCGTACGCCAGTTGCTGGCTGAAATAGCTTTGTGAAACGTTGGAGACCAGCAGGATGTGTACGGCCCGACGGGCTTCTTCGCTGGCAAAGTAGTTCTGCCGATCAGCGTCACTCATATTCTTAAGTTTGCCAAAAAAATCGAGCTCATAGCTGAGTTCCAGACCCGCGTCATACTCCTGTGTGGTCGGCTTGTCGCCTTTCAGACCACCGCTGTAGGTGATCCCGGATGAGGCATTCAGTTGGGGATAACGATCTGCATCCGTGACGTTGAACTGGGCCCGGGCCTCTTCAACCTTCAGGGCAGCCATTCTCAAATCACGGTTATTATTCAGGGCTTCAGTAATCAGCCGTGTAACCTGGGGATCGACAAAAAAGTTACGCCAGCCCGTATCCTGATAACCATTCACTGCTGGCGTCAGGCTGTTTCGGGACAGTGAAAACTGCTGGGGTACCGGTGCTGCCGGGCGCTGATATTCTGGCGCCAGAGAGACACAACCGGCCAGGATGAATATCGTGCTAATGCTGAGTAATTTTAATTTGAACATAACGCTTCTCGTCCAGGCAGACCTGGTAAATGGTCCAAATGAAGTCCAGAGTATTGATAGGAGTACTTTACCGAACGCTCTCTGTTTGCCGGGTGACAGGATAATGACAATGTTGTCATTTTTGCTGTAATCCGTTGATAACGATCGTGGGCGCAATAGAATGACCTTAGCAGCCAGCCGGGGAGCAAGATGAAAATATTGATCGTCGAAGACGAAATTAAAACAGGTGAATATCTCAGCAAAGGACTTACAGAGGCAGGGTTCGTAGTGGATCACGCTGATAATGGTCTTACCGGATATCATCTCGCCATGACAGCTGAGTATGATTTAGTCATTCTGGACATCATGCTGCCTGATGTGAACGGCTGGGATATCATCCGCATGCTGCGCACTGCCGGAAAGGGTATGCCGGTCTTACTGCTGACGGCCCTCGGCACGATCGAACACAGGGTCAAAGGACTGGAACTGGGTGCGGACGATTATCTGGTTAAACCCTTTGCGTTTGCCGAACTGCTGGCCCGGGTGAGAACCCTTTTGAGGCGGGGAAGCACGATGATCACGGAAAGCCAGTTTAAGGTGGCTGATCTCTCGATTGATCTCGTATCCAGAAAAGTCAGTCGCGCCGGAAACCGCATTATGCTCACCAGTAAAGAGTTCAGCCTGCTGGAATTTTTCATTCGCCATCAGGGAGAGGTTCTTCCCCGCTCCCTGATTGCCTCTCAGGTCTGGGACATGAATTTTGACAGCGACACTAACGCGATTGATGTCGCCGTAAAGCGACTCCGCGCTAAAATAGACAACGATTACGAGACAAAGCTGATCCAGACAGTCCGGGGCGTGGGCTATATGCTGGAGGTCCCGGATGCATAGCAAACCTTCCAGACGCCCTTTCTCACTCGCGCTGCGGCTGACCTTTTTTATCAGCCTGTCCACAATACTGGCTTTTATCGCCTTCACCTGGTTTATGCTGCATTCTGTTGAAAATCATTTTGCCGAGCAGGATGTCAGCGATCTTCAACAAATCAGCACCACACTGAGCCGTATACTCCAGTCCCCGGCAGATCCGGATGAAAAAAAAGTAAGCAAAATAAAGGAATCGATCGCCAGCTACCGCAACGTTGCACTTTTGCTCCTCAATCCCAGGGGGGAGGTGCTCTTTAGTTCAGCGCAGGGGGCAGCACTACGCCCGGCCGTGAATTCAGCAGATTTTAGCGAGCACAGCCGCGCACGGGATGTCTTTCTCTGGACGGTGGAGGATCCTGCGAGACCGATGGATACCGGGTCTGAAATGAAGATGGAAACATACCGGATTATCGCCTCCTCTGGCCAGGCGATATTTCAGGGCAAACAGCAGAACTATGTCATGCTGACTGGTCTCTCCATTAATTTCCATCTCCATTACCTCGATGCGCTGAAAAAAAATCTGATTGCGATCGCCGTCGTGATAAGCCTGCTGATTGTTCTGATCATTCGCATCGCTGTCCGTCAGGGGCACCTGCCCCTTCGTAATGTCAGCAATGCCATTAAAAACATCACCTCCGAGAATCTTGATGCGCGGCTGGAACCGACACGCGTTCCCATTGAGCTGGAGCAGCTGGTTATCTCGTTCAATCATATGATTGGAAAGATTGAGGATGTCTTTACCCGCCAGGCCAATTTCTCAGCCGATATCGCGCACGAGATCAGAACGCCCATCACCAATCTGGTGACGCAGACTGAAATCGCGCTGAGTCAGGATCGAACCCAGAAGGAACTTGAGGATGTCCTCTATTCCAGCCTTGAAGAGTATAACCGGATGACCAAAATGGTCAGCGACATGCTGTTCCTGGCGCAGGCGGACAATAATCAGCTGATACCTGACAGGGTCCGGTTTGACCTCAGAGCAGAAGTCATGAAAGTCTTCGAGTTTTTCGAAGCCTGGGCCGAAGAACGCAATATCACGCTCAAATTTAACGGGATGCCCTGCCTGGTTGAGGGAGATCCACAAATGTTCAGAAGGGCGATCAATAATCTGTTATCCAATGCCCTGCGTTATACCCCGGAGGGACAGGCAATCACCGTCTCAATAAGAGAGCAGGAGAGCTTTTTTGACCTTGTGATTGAAAATCCGGGGAAACCAATCCCTGAAGAGCATTTATCAAGGCTGTTTGACCGTTTTTATCGGGTAGATCCGTCCAGACAACGAAAAGGAGAAGGCAGCGGCATCGGCCTTGCGATTGTGAAGTCCATCGTGGAAGCACATCACGGAAGAGTGCAGGTGGAATCGGACGTACGTTCAACTCGTTTTATCCTATCCGTGCCCAGACTGGAGAAAATGATTCCGGAAACCCAGTACTGAGAATAAAGATTTAAATGACAAAGATGTCATTAGCCTGTCATGCAGCAAACAGAAGCCATTCGATATAATTAGTGCAACTTATCAGGAAGGCATTATTACTTCATCCATACACGGCATCAGCACAAGCCAGGAGTTGTATTAAAGCCTCATCCCGGCGGAATAAGGTCTGTAGAGTTGTCAGTTGTACTACTGAGGACACAGATCGAAATTCACGGACATCACTAATTCAGAAATGGAGAGTTACCATGAAAAATATCGTCTTAGCATCAGTGTTAGGTTTGAGCTTAATTTCTACGGCCTGGGCCACTGAAACCGTAAATATCCATGAGCGTGTCAATAATGCTCAGGCTCCGGCCCATCAGATGCAGTCTTCTTCAACTCCAGCCGCCATCCAGGGGGCAGCCCCACGGATGGCCGGTATGGATCAGCATGAACAGGCTATTATTGTTCATGAAACCATGAACAATAGTTCAGCAGATGCACATAAAAAAATGGCGGAAAGTCATCAGAAGATGATGGGAACTGGCACCGTTAACGCTTCCCGTCCGGCGACTTCGTTTGCGGCGATGAATGAACATGAAAGAGCAGCTGTTGCCCATGAATTTACGAATAACGGTCAGTCCGGCCCCCATCAGGCTATGGCTGATGCACACCGCCGCATGATCAATGCGGGCTGATGACAACTGAAGTTTCCGTGCGGTTACCCTTTCCTTGATAGATTGTCCCTTATACGGATATGTTGTTATTTTTTGCCCCTTTCAGGGGGCTTTTTTGTCTGACTCAGCTAAACTTATCCGGTAACCATCTGAAAGGGTTTATTATATGAAAATCACAAATTCGCTTTTTGTTATACTGATGTTATCCCTGCCAGCGATTTCCGCAGAACATTCAGAAATGAAAATGTCAGATATATCCTCATCGGCATCGTCACAGGAATATATGTCCGGCATGAAAGGTATGCATGACAAAATGATGGCCGCTGTAAAAGAGTCCGATCCCGACAAGGCTTTTGCGAAAGGCATGGTAGCACACCATGAAGGGGCAATAGCAATGGCTGAGACCGAGCTAAAATACGGAAAAGATCCGGAAATGAGAAAGCTCGCGCAGGACATCATTAAAGCTCAAAAAGGTGAAATTGAGCAGATGAATAAATGGCTTGGTAATCAAAAATAATGATTGCGGAAATAATATATTGCGCGTACAGTCAGAGTGTTCCCGGGCACGGGAACCTGTTAATCGTTAATTAATCAAAACCCGATTCATTTCGGGTTTTTCCTTTTACCCCCCCCAACGCATGCACTGCACCGAGTGAAATTCACCTGAGCCAATTCTGCTTGCTTATTATTTCGATGGGAATTGCTGATTTTAATTAAGTCTATGTTTTAAAGGTGTTTCTCATGCCTGGGTTTGGCAGGGGTTCGTCCTGTTCTCTGGTCATGCGCAATGGCAATTCGCAGTCAGGGCTCAAGACTACTTTTACCTCTTTTTTAACAGAAAGTTTCTGGACCCGATACTTGCCGGAAACATCATCTGCTGTTCATCCCGCCCAATAAAACGAAGGTATCACTCTCGTTTGAATCTCACTTACTTTCCATTTTGTAATAAAGAATCAAGTTTTCCAGTGATATATCAATACCAACTTTTTTTAATAACCTTTTTCGCGCAGTGTATATTTCTTTCAGCATATCTTCATAACCCTGACCAAGGTGAATTTGTTTATGGCAATTGCAACACAGAGATATGATATTTTCTTCAACATCAAGAGATGTGTCAAAAGCATCTTGCCTGGACATAGGTACAATGTGATGAGGTTCTGTGTAATTTAAGGATGAATTTCGCCTTCTGAATGTTGGGTGGTCACTATCGACTTCACATCTGTAACCTGCTTTATTCAGCGCATTTTGGGATACGCCTTTACTCCTGGGATACGAGAGGCCATTTTTTACTTCTATTGCATTTTTCTTTGGTTTGGCTTCCCCTGTATATTCAAACGTCTGAACGTTGTCAAAGATATTACTTTTCTCTATGGCATTGATCAACTCATCGTCAGAGTAATACTCACTGCTGGCCATTTCTGTTGTACCAAAAAAATCCAGTTCGTTAATTGCCTGAACAAGTTCCTCACGAATTGTCCATAAGTTTCTTTTGGGTTTTCCGCCGATTTCTTTACTCTTCATTACGGTAATGAATTTTGTACCGGATGCGATATTTCCGACACCTTTAACCTCGAATCTACCAAGTTCTTTTTGAACTCTGCCACCCAGTCCGTTTATGACTCCATTAGCACTCATGCTGTGCAGGTCGTACTTCTTACCAATATCGAAGCATGTGCAGGAATGATTTGGCTCAATAAACCATTTTTTTAACGCTGCAATACTTTTTGTGTCAAAAACTTTATCATTTGTTAATAAAGTTTTCCATTCTTCCACACTGATATCAATGTCACAGACATACTCTCCATCAATCACTTCGCATATTTTTTTAATCACATTCATTCCCCTGTTATACAGATAGTCATAATGAAAATATAAAGCTCGCTAACCGGTATGGTTGCGTAAGGACCGTAGTCTCTCAGAGACCGTGCTTTCTTTTTTTTCAGGCCTGGACACTAAAGGGTCTGTTGCACCCCGAAAAAATTTGTTGCGGGGATTGCTCATTGAGATGAGCCTCTGCTCGATCATACCAGATCAGCAGGCTGCCCCCAATGCTATGGCTTCTTAGTTTGGCCATTATCCGGCCTTCCTCACGACCAATAAAATAGAGACATTACCCGTGACGCTGCCACCGTCTCAGCCCGGAACGATCAGTGAGCGCTTCTGATGACCTTCGGTTTTTTTAACGAAGCGGGTGGGATACGGTTTGTTGCTGAAATCTTAATAATAACCAACAACTGATGCTAATTTCGCACTTTTAACATATATGAATATAAATGTTATGAATAATTGCATTTACAGGAAATATCATGCGTTTTGTCATCCGGGATCCGAAAAAAGGCAGTCTCGGATCTTTCCTCCACACGCCGGCGCACTGCGGCCAGGAAACACAACATATGCCACTCTATCAGCGGAATTATCTTCTATATGTTGTGTTAATTCCTCTTTATCTGACCAGGTTCTCAGGGGCGGAAAAGACCGCTTCGCTTATTCCCTGACCGTGGTACACTTCCGGAAAGTCGTGAATAGGCAAAAAATCGGATCACCCGAAAACAGCCATCCGGTAATTTAACTCAGTAGTTATACGTCTACTTATTATCACCTGAGTTATGATATTCGTAAGGGACTACATCAATGGTTATCATCACCCGTGTTACAGGTGTGAGAAAATTCCTAAGAGGTGTGGGGAAAATTCTGAATGCGCCCGGTACTGTCACTCAGGGTGATAATACCGGCATCAATTAACACAGAAATGTCCGGACAGAGTCAGCACCGTGCGAAAAGGATGGTCGTGGCAAAATATTATGCCGGGGAGTGTGATTACTCTGAGTGATGGTTTCATTCGGTGTCAGGGGAAGCGCGCTCAGTCTTCGACAGAGGCATTACCGGACTTTACAAAATACGCAAAGTACAAACTCCTTACTATCGGACCTCAAAGATTCTGAATCATGAGGGGCTTGTTGATATGTGTGAGTTATTACTGAGAATCATCCAGATGTTTTTGGGACTGTCCACGCAGGACAAGATACTGACGCTGCTGTTTGTTCTGGCTCTCGCTTTTTTGACATGACTGCAGCAAAAACGCTGAGGCCTGCAGGCAAGAAGCCGTTTGACATGAGAACGCTTTCTTTCACGCCAGTACAAACAACATGTCCACCCTGAAGGTCGGGCAGGACGGGATTTCTCAACAATAAATAAACACCGGGAATGGAAAAATTTTGATTCTGATATCCGGATAAGCGGGGGGATATTAATGGATGATTTGCAGCGAGATAACGAAGCAGAAGATGACAACAATAACCTGTTAAATGTGGATATGGGAATGCTCGACCAGCTCAGGGGGATTGCACACCAGTTAGAGACTGAGTATGGCGATATTTCTATGCGGCACTCGCCCTCAGGTTGTGGAGATACCATCACGGTATTACTCAATGATAAAGGACAGGAAGTCGGGGAATGGCAACCATCAGAATGCGACGATGAGGATAATGTTGCTGGAGCTCAGATGTCAGGTGACTGGATTTTTGTAACTCCCCCAAGGAACACCCGGACGCTCGAAGGCTCGGTTCCTGTCAGCGAAATCATTGCTAAGCATGAGGAAGGCATTTTGACGGAAGTTTGTGCCAGCACTCTGGATGAGCTTGTTCCTGCATCTGGAAAAATTCGATTGTGAGTCTGCGTAACTTACTTTGATAAAATGATTACTCCGGGAGTCTGTAATGGAAAAAATGAGTGGGTATTTTCTCGGTCGAAAAATATTCTGCCGGCAGTCGCTGGATATGTTTGGCCTCATACGAGGTGAGGACGGGAAAATGACCTTTCCCCGTCACTCTGATAAACGTTTTCCGATCGGTCGTATCCGCAAACGGCTGGCAGCTTATGGCTGGCGTGGAGAGCGTCTGAATCAGGAAGTAGCTCGTATCGTCGCAGGCCCTGATATTTTCCCTGAGAGAAGTGACTACAGCATTATCTTTCCTTACGGATGGGAACGTAACCAGCTTACCCCTGAGATGCGGAGAATGTTTCCCCGGAAGAGTGGTCGTCGCGTGCTGGTTACGCTGGATGAGTTCCACTCTTTTCATGGCTCCGTGGAGTGCCAGACGTTTTCACCAGAAAGTGATGAAACACCCGAGGTATCATGAATTACCCTTCTATTCCCGGACAGGTTTACGCCCAGGAAAAAATCCTGCTACCCGTGGCCATCGATTATCCGGCCGCTCTGGCCCTGCGTCAGATGGCGATCGTCCAGGACGAACTGCCGAAGTATCTGCTGGCGCCGGAAGTGAGCGCCCTGCTCCATTACGTGCCGGATCTGCACCGCAAAATGCTGCTGGCCACTCTGTGGAATACCGGCGCACGGATCAATGAAGCGCTGGCCTTGACGCGGGCTGATTTTTCGCTGGCTCCGCCCTATTCGTTTGTGCAGCTGGCAACCCTGAAACAGAGAGCGGAAAAGGCGGCCAGAACAGCCGGAAGAATGCCTGCCGGCAATCAGGCGCATCGTCTGGTGCCGCTTTCAGATAAACAGTACGTCAGCCAGCTGGAGATGATGGTGGCCACGCTGAAAATCCCGCTCGAGCGTCGCAATAAACGTACCGGCAGAATGGAGAAGGCACGTATCTGGGAAATTACCGACCGCACAGTGCGTACCTGGCTGAATGAAGCGGTAGATGCCGCGGCAGCCGATGGCGTGACGTTCTCCGTCCCGGTGACGCCACATACTTTCCGGCATTCCTATGCCATGCATATGCTGTACAATGGTATTCCGCTGAAGGTGCTGCAGAGCCTGATGGGACATAAGTCGATAAGCTCGACGGAAGTGTACACGAAGGTGTTTGCACTCGATGTGGCTGCACGCCACAGGGTTCAGTTCCAGATGCCGGAAGCTGATGCGGTGGCCATGTTGAAAAAAAATATCTGACCCAAAACGAACAATAGCTCTGTCTTTTCACGACGACAATACCTATCCGGAAGAAATTCATTCATATTACAGCGAGTGCTTAAATGAAAATGAAAACGACGATATTTCGTTAAAAAATGAGGTCGTTTCCTGTATCGATAACGGGATTGTGAAGCTAGAGCAAGGAAAAACCATCTACGACAATGGCTACGAGAGACATAGTTTTCAGTGTGTTGGTGTAAACAAGGATGGCTCGATGATCAACATCATTAAGACCGGCCCGGGAAAGTATTTCATCATGCGTACAACAATTTGAAAGCTTTGTTGCATTGGAAGTATCAGGCCTTCTTATAAAGAGAAGGTCATTAAAAAACAATACAAAATCATGATTTCATTCTTTCATTCTTTCATTCTTTCATTCTTTCATTCTTTCATTCTTTCATTAAGTTAGTGTAGCCAGATATTTTCTTTGATGGGAAGGATGAATCAATAGCCAACTTATCGCTTATGGTTGCGTCCCAGGACCACCATCCTTTCTCACCAAATTCACGGTTGTACCATCTTTCTTTCTCGCGCCGATGAGCAATGTAAGCATCGGCTTTCATCCCCCACACCTCAATCGGGAAAGGCATATGATTTTGAGACTGCACATCGAGCAGACAAAAGTCGGGATGAAACTCCATCTCGGAAGAGTCATATCTTAGTGGTTTAAAAAAGGACCGCTGTAACTCGTATAATTTTTGTTCCATCGTGCCTTCATATTGCGAATCAAGCGGTATAAAGCGCTCACTCGTCATCATCATGGCAAGCTGGCGAACCTGAGCTGACTTAGCGCTGGGCACATCTGTCAGAGCAATGATGAAAATTTTATATCCATTTTTCCAGCCACTGAATTCATGTGGAAATCTCTCAATGGCAGAATTCCATCTGGAGGTATCAAGACCAAGAAAAGGCATACCTGCAAAATCCTTCACAGGCAGACGGTTTACCCCTGAGATGTATTTATCAGAGTATTTTGCCAGTTCGGCCACGACTACCATCCTGCATTTATTCTGCCTGGCGAATTCTACAGCCCCACTGTTCCGAGCACTATCTCTTGAACCGGTCACTGCAGGCGTAAGCAATACCTTTGACAATCGTGTTTTGCCAATTTCAATTTCACATGCTTGAGTCCAAAGATGGAAGCCAAGTAATGTTGATGACCTCACTCCATCCATCTTTGGAAACCATCGGTTATATCCTGAATTTTCCCAGAGCAAGTGCATTAGGCCGCACAGAGACACTGTGCCTCTTTTACGTTTACGGGAAGCATCACCAGTCAGAGGGGTTGCAGGAATATCATCAGATACTGATTTTGTCTGCAAAGCATAATCCAGCTTTACGTTGATAATGCCGTCTGGCTTTTCAGTGATCGCATCATTGTTGTAAGTGCCTTGCGCACCTTCAGGTGAGAGGCGGCTATAGAAACGACACTCATCCTTATGTTTATTGCCAGTGAGAGGGAAGCGTGCCAGATGATGCTTCTCATTTTTTAACTTCACAGCCAGCGGTAGTTCTCTGCCTGTACATAAACAGACAGCATACGAGTTACAGTCGCGTGATTTCTTCAATGCTTGTTGAAATTCAGTCTGTATCGAAGACGAATCTTGTTCATCTGCGCCAAATAATCGGGGTGATGACTTGCTATCAAAATACAGTTTGACCGTGAAATTATTCATACCTGCCCACCTTTCCCTTTAGTCATTAAATCATTAAATCATTATTTAATGACTGGTTATCGTGAACAATTTCACATAGTTATGATGTTCATGTTTTCCTTATATCATTAAATCATGATTTCATATTGTTATTGCATAGTACTCTGTGTCATAGTTTGATTTGCACAAACTCATTTATAATGAAATCATGATTTAATGAAAGGATGATATCATGGGTAAGGTTATATCAGTAATTGGTCAGAAGGGTGGTGGTTCCAAAAGCACCGAATCCAGAACACTGGCTGTAGGATTTACGGAGGCTGGATGGAAGACTCATCTGGCTGATATGGATGTAAAGCAACAGACATCATTCAAATGG
Source organism: Citrobacter sp. RHBSTW-00599 (assembly GCF_013784065.1). NCBI lineage: Bacteria > Pseudomonadati > Pseudomonadota > Gammaproteobacteria > Enterobacterales > Enterobacteriaceae > Citrobacter > Citrobacter sp. RHBSTW-00599. The sequence continues at coordinate 65,990 of NZ_CP056718.1, forward strand.
ACTGAGCGAAGGGAAAAAAGTGGACTAAGTCAAATTGACTGTGCTCTTTACCGTCGGGTTGATACAGCAGTCAAAATGAAGGACAGCTGCCATTTATTAATTATTGATGGCCGTCCAGCTGCAGAGACAACATCGCTCGACGTAGCAGATGAATCAGACCTGGTAATTATCTCGACAGGAACGACAATCGATGATCTTGAGCCTTCACTCGAGCTAGCCCGCGAATTGATAAAAAAAGGGATTGATAAGAGCAAAATCGTATTCGCTGTAGCTAAATCTCCGTCTCCTTCTCAGGGGGAAAAAGCTCAGGAAACGATTAAAGCATGGGGTTACAAAGTACTGAAAACGGTTATACCTTTTAAGACAAGCTATGGCGAAGCCCTTGATGCCGGGCGCGCACTACATGAAACATCATTTAAATCTTTAAACGAACTCGCAAAACAAATGATTGAAGAAGTTCATGATATAATTAATTCATGATAGCATGATTTCATTAATTCATTTTATGTGTGAGGTTCTCTATGAAAGGCCCGAAAAGTACTATCAAAATTGATCCACCAAAAGATGATGAACCAACTCTGGATGTTACAGGACGAAGCGCAGCTCCTGAATCTTCTGTGAAGCCTATCCAGATAAAAGTACCTGTCTCTAAGCACAAAGAAATGAAAGCTTATGCTGCGGAGCAGGGGATATCTATGACTGAAATGATAATGGCTGGGTATGAAATGTATCGCAATAAAATGAAATAATGAAAGCATGATTTCATGAAAAAATGATAATCAACTTCACAGACTAACTCTTAATGCCAGGTTTCCACTGTTATAGATATCCCTGGCAGAAGGGGAACGACAGGAACGATAACTAGCTCTACAAGCAAAATGCAGGCAACTTTATAACGCCACCCCCTTTCCTCGGCGGAAAAGAGATACCACTAATTTTTTCCCAATGATGCACTTTAAGGTTTCACGGGATGTAAAGTGTGACAAATTGCACTCAACTTTAGGGCAACCAGGAGAATTACTCTGTTAGTGTTTAACATTTCTTCTGTGACAAAATGCCCTGAAAGAAGTGTGACAAATTGCTCTTAGCTAAGAGTGACAATCTGCCTTCAAAAAAATATAGGGGTTCAGGCTTGATTTCGTGGGTATCAGAGAGCTGAAAACCATCCCAAGTGTGACAAATAGCCCTGAGCCCACCATTATCTGTGACAATTTGCCCTGAGAAAGTGTGACATTCAACCCTCGAAAGTGTGACTATCTGCCCTCATGATTTAGAGAGAGTTTGCTACTATATCACTGAAAGAAAAGACAATATGAGTTGTCTGTCGTCCTTTCTTTTTCTCTATATAACTCAGCCGCATCGGCGTTCTGCTATTGATTTCATCAACACTTGCCTGAAGGAAACGGCGTCGAAAATCAGGCATTCGTTGATAACTTTGCGGCAGCTGGTAACGTTCCATTATCCAGTCTACTTTGAGCGACACACAGCCTGAACCATCGGGTTTTCTGTACTGGCAGAGAGATTCATACAGCCGCATAGCATAGGGATTAGTTATCTCCTTTGTTTCGCTAAGCCTGAATTGGGTAAATCTGTTCTGCAAACCAATAAAAAATGGAATCAGATAGGGGTTTATATGAACACTGTACAGTCCTCGGGAAGGGCTGTGTGCACGTTTAATGAACCAGGGGAAAGACTCTAACCCTTTTTCACCGTTAGCATCCTCTTCAGGTCGGTAAAATACGACCTCTTTACCAGCAAAGCCTTTGAGCGCCTGACGTATATCCTTACTGGCTTCGGCAGAGGTTAATCCAAATGTTGCTGCATAATGAGCTACCTGTATTTCACAGATACCATCATGCTCCTGAAGCGAGCCATCTGATTTACGGATCTGATCGACGAACAAATACAGCATACGCTTCTGATCACGAGAGAGACTATAAGCTGCTTCGGTAAGCTCATTAGACTGAACTATACGAGGGCTATTTTTGCGCTTTTTATGGTTTATTACCGCAACTTCCGTCATGACCGTTCCATTTAAAATGTGACAGATTTTAAGATTGTCACATTTCATCAAAAAGAGTCAACAGGTAAGGATAAGTTTGTGATTCAAATAGATCGCAGAGGGCAATTTGTCACAGGGTTAAGGGCAGATAGTCACAGTTCAATAGGGTAAATGAGGGTGATTTGTCACAATGAAAGGGCAAGTTGTCACAAAGGATCCTCTGTAACCCGCACCACATAAGGGCTCAAAGGGGGTCTAAAAAGGTAAACCTAAAAACTAATTTAAAAAGATCTTATAAAAATATGACGGTGGATAAGTGGATAAGAGCTTAAAGAAGAGGGCTAACATTAGATACTAGGCGTAAGCAGAACATGCTGGTACCTTTCCCTGGTGCTTCCTCGCTCACTCGCGGGCGATGCCCGGTCGCTCGGCTGCGGCGAGCACTGCCTCCTTTCTAAAAACGGCTTTATCCAATCCTCGCAACGGGTATTTCTTTCCAACGAGTAGTGTACGCGGGGGAAAGCATGTCACGCTTCATTTGCCATTCAGGTGCAATCCCACGCCCAGCAAACCATATTTTCCCGAGTCCTGAATGGTTAATACCATCCAGGGTTTTCATCAGTTGCATGCTCTGTTCCCGCGGCTGCACTTCATCAAACAAATTGAGCTGAGAAACCCCGGTTGGAGTGAAATCGTTGAGCATACAGCCCGCCTTTGCATAGCGGTGACCATCCACCCAGATCCTGTCCAGTGCTTTCACTGCTGCGGCTATGATGTCCCGTGTATCCTGCGTGGGGATGAGCAATTTTTCACTGGCCAGATTACCGTAGTAGGGTTCATTTACGGCAAACGGCGATGTTTTCAAGAACACGGCAATATGCCTGCAGAATTGACGCGCGCCGCGCAGCTTTTCGGCGGCACGTTCAGCGTGCTGACAGACAGCCTGCCGCATCGCCTCATAAGTCGTGACACGTTCACCAAAGCTCCGGCTGCAGACTATCTGCTGTTTGGGGGGCGGTGCTTCCTCCAGTGAAATACAGCTTTCTCCATTGAGTTCCCGGACCGTTCTCTCCAGAACCACATTAAAATTTTTCCTGATGAACGTTGGATTCGCGCGGGCCAGCTGCAGTGCTGTGGTGATCCCCATTGTGTTCAGCTTCTTTGAGATCCTGCGACCCACCCCCCAGATTTCCTCCACCGGCTGCAGTGACAGCAGTTTTTCTGTACGGCGGGGATTACCCGGCGTTAACGCCAGTACGCCGCCAAATTGTGGCCACTCTTTGGAAGCCCATTGTGCTGACTTCGCCAGGGTTTTCGTAGGTCCCATTCCGACGCCGATGGTCAGCCCCGTGCCGGAACGAACGTGCTCACGCAGCTGCCGGCCGAAATCCTCGAAATCGATGCAGCTGTCAATACCGCGAATATCCAAGAACATCTCGTCAATGGAGTACTGCTCAACGCGTGGCGCCAGCGCTTCCAGATGAACCATGACCCTGTTCGACATGGAGGCGTAGAGGGCGTAATTACTGGAGAACGCGATGACCGGCTCCGGAAATTTTACCGACTTCAGCTGAAACCACGGCACTCCCATTTTTATGCCCAGCCGTTTCGCTTCAGCGCTGCGCGCGATTACACAACCATCGTTGTTACTCAGAACCACCACAGGCCTGTCACGCAAATCGGGACGAAATACTTTCTCGCAGCTCGCGTAAAAACTGTTAACGTCAGCCAAAGCAAACATCAGTCTGTGCTCCGGGTTTTGTGTATAAAAGCCGTCACCACCCCGAAAATCTGCAGTTCTTCCGGATAAAGCGTGGGGTAGGCTGGATTCATCGGCAGCAGGGCGATACGGGGCTTCAGCTGCAGGCGCTTAACGGTGAACTCGCCATCTGTTTCCGCGATGACAATATCCCCCTGCATGGGTTTCTCAGCTTTGTCGACAATCATCAGGTCGCCGGAATGCAGGCCCATGTCTTTCATTGAATCCCCGATAGCCCTGACGAAGAACGTTGCAGCCGGACGTCGGATACAGTAGGCATTCAGGTCTAGTTCCTCCTCCGTGTAATCGGCGGCCGGCGACGGAAAACCCGCTGGGCAACGTTCGGTGAACAGCGGGGCAGTGGACTGCACCGGCTCCTGTTCGGGAGCAAGAAAAAGTAACACGGCATACCTCTCAAAATACCTGTTTATATATACAGTATTATTTCTTCTTTTTTCTTTTTCGCAAGTGTTCTGTATGCCGACGGCTTCATCATGTTGTATTCGCGATGAATATTTCTTTGCTCAACGCCAGACCCGACATCTCTTTACTTGCTCAAATTGTTCTCTAATTTATCTCAATTAGTGCTCTTTTTTTATTGATAGGGGCTGTCTTTTATGTATAATTCACAAATGATTCTCTAATATTTCTCGTTTTGTTCTCTAAGGCGTTTTCAACTACCCAGGTGACATTCAATGAAAATTTATATCGATGACGGGTCAACTAATATCAAACTTCAGTGGAAGGATGATGAGGTCAGGCAGTCAATCAGCCCTAACAGCTTTAAGCGTGAATGGGCTGTTGCATTTGGTGGACAACAAGCGTTCAACTATATGTTGAATGGTGAGCAATACTCTTTTGATCCTATCAGCCCTGATGCTGTGGTTACCACGAACGTCGCCTGGCAATACAGCGATGTGAATGTTGTTGCCGTTCACCATGCGTTGCTTAATAGCGGGATCGAACCTTGTGAAGTCGATGTGGTAGTGAGCCTGCCTTTATCTGAGTATTACGATAAAAATAACCAGCCTAATAAGGCAAACATTGAACGTAAAAAAGCGAATCTGTTGCGGCCGGTCGAACTTAATGGTGGCAAGACTTTCACTATTAAGCATGTCGAGGTTATGCCCGAGTCCATCCCAGCAGGTTTTGAGGTGGTAAAAAATCTTAACGAACTGGATTCACTCCTGATTGTTGATCTGGGGGGAACCACGCTTGATATTTCTCAGGTTATGGGGAAAATGCGCGGGATTTCGCGTATTTATGGTGATTCAACCCTCGGGGTATCCTTGATCACCGGTGCGGTAAAAGAGGCTCTGTCCGTGGCAAGAACCAAAGGGAGTAGCTATCTGGCTGACGATATTATAATTCATCGTAACGATGCTTCTTATCTCTCATCACGTATCAATGACACGTCACGAATTGAACTGGTTCGTGAAGCGATTGAGAACTCTCACCACCGTCTTGTTAACAGGGTTATTGAAGCCATCAGCCGCTTTGAGGGATACTCCCATGTAATGGTTATTGGCGGAGGTGCTGAATTGATCGCCGATCATGTGAAGAAACACTGTGGGGTCAGGGAAGAACGCTTCTATAAAACTCGTTCATCCCAATTTGATCTCGTTAACGGCATGTACCTTATTGGATAAAAACAATGGATACGCGACGCAAAATCACGTTTTACCTGAATCCTGAAACCAACGAAGCGGACCGTTTTGTCTGCCAGAAAACAGATGAAACACCCCAGGGGGAAAGGGGACGTTTATGGCGCGCCGCGCTGCTTACAGGGTTTGCTTTTGGAAAGCAGGATGAGCGTCTTCCGTTTCTGTTCAGCGAGTTACTGAACAGGAATACATCTTTTGACGATCTGATGCAGTTGCTTAAAGCGGTTTACCCTCGTGAAGTCGAAGCGCTTTTACAGGGCAGGATAAAGGAAAATGTACCAGTTGAACGGACTGAGACTAATTTATCCTCTCAAACCCCCAATGCTGATGATGAAACCCGCAGCAATGCAAAAGGGTTATTCTATAATGCCGGTGGTTGATGCCAGGGAACATGGAAAGCTTATCCGCCAGTTCCTGAAGAACGCCCGGGAGATACAGGAGCTCGGGCTTATTGAGGATATTGAACATCAGACGCTGTCTGAAATTCAATCCAGTCTCATAAAGATGTCTTCGCCTGGAGCTGGCTATAAGCACAGCTGTCCACGACATGGTAGCCCCTGGGAAGAGGCTGAAATTCAGCACCTTATTGAACAGGCTGGTTCATCAAGTTTCGATGTCGGGAGTTTTGCCAGTGAATACCAGCGGCGACCTGAATCCGTCATTAAATACATGAAAAAGCTGGGACTGACAAAATAGTCAGTATTTCCCACCCTCTGTTTTTGCTCAAAAAAAATACAACTCCCTCCTATGGGCATTGCACCTGTAATACAGCGTGCTGTGTCCAGCTTATCCACAGACTTTTCCTCCCTTAACTGTGGACAGGGCTCGTGTCATAACAATTCTCTTTCGCTCCCATCACTGATGTTCTTCTTACCGGAATCAGCCTGCCACCCGCTGCCAGTGTGCCGCGCCCGGACGGACACGGGACGGGCTTCTTTATCGCTCAGGCCCGGCGTCGTTGTGATTTTACGCCATGCCCTCGCCAGTTTAAGGCGCGCCCTTCAAGCCGCTTTCGCGGCATATCCTGGCCGTCGAAACAACTGACGGCTGCGGTATTCCACGGTCGGCGTTGACCCGTTACCGGACGCGACGAACAGGCAGCGTGCGGCAGGGAACGGTATCGCGGTGATGCCTCCTGCCCACCCTGACTGTGTAAGGAGCTTCCCATGCCGAACTGGTGTGCCAACCGACTGATGTTCAGTGGTATTCAAAACAGTGATGTCCTCAATACGTGGATTGCCGGAGGCGGGCTGTCCCTGCATCGCCGCGCCAGAAAAGAAGGTATCCAGCTTTTCCTGGCAGGCTACGCGAGGATACTGCGCCCTCTGACAGAGCAACATTACGCGCCATATCCGCAACTGGTTTCTTACAGTGCGGCTGCAGACAACCGGCCTTCAGCCCAGGCATACAGCGACTGGCTGGCGATGTTTATGGCCGGAGCTGTGCTGGATGTGGAAACCTGCCAGAAGCTGCATCAGTGCTGGCTGGACAGCCATATCGGGCATGCCCGCTGGGCTACCCTCAGTGAACCGGAACAGGTGGTCATTCGGCAGTTGTACCAGCAAAAATCATGCGACTGGGGGGACAGTTTCCGGCCTGCGCCGGTGGAGGAATGGTGGGACAGCCTGTGTGACGCCGGTTCTGCCGTACCTGCTGCTGAGCCAATGGATTTCCGCGACGTGCTGCCGACGCGTCTGGATATTGAGGTGAACGGCTTCAACGGTGGTCTGCTGACGGGTGTCCCGTCGTCATATGACCACTATCTGACCCGGTACGGGTGTAAGTGGCCGGTCGGCTATGAGGCAAATATCTGTTTCGCCGGAGAGAACACGCTGACGGTGGATTTTGACACCCCCTGGAGTCCGGTTGGCGAGGACGTTGTGGCTGAACTCAGTCAGCGGTATTGCGGGGAGGTGGAGCACTGGTTTGCAGAGCAGGGCTGCAATTACTGCGGTTATGCCCGGTACGTCAGTGGCGAAACGGACGTGTACATCACGGACGAGCTGGAGTGGGGCGAAGCTGACCCGGACGATGAGGACAGTTTCCCGGACGTAACCGGCCCGGAGTGGATTATCAACAACGTGGCGCATTTAGGCGGCTGACCGGAGGCGGGCGGGAAACCGCCCGGAATAACATGGAATTAAATCTGAATACCTGGCTTGTTGGCCTGAGTGTCGATGTCGATGGCACTGAAATGATGGTGTATTACCTGGTTTCCGCGAGTGACCTGGCGCAGGCCGAAGCGGGCGTAATGGAAATGGGACGCACCTGGTGGCCATCGCTGCAACGCGAGGATGACCGGCATCGGTGGGAATATGCCGCAGGCGTGGTCTGGTTTAACAGCATCGTTCTGCTCGATGACGTGGAGAACAGTATCCTGCGTGGCCTGAAGTTCCTCGATGCGTGGACCGTGACCGGCGCGCCGGATGCGCCGGTACTGCGCGACGAGTGGGGGAATGACTGGCGGGATATCACCCGCTGACGGAATGCCGGGCAGGTCGACTGCCCGGTACTTCAGGCTGGAATAATGATGTCGCGCTGCTCCTCATCCATGCCGCGCGTGGCGCGGGGATATCCACTGCCCGGAGCCAGTGTGCCGCGCCCGGACGGACACGGGACGGGCGGCGTTTCCGCTCCTGTCCGGCGTCGCTGTAATTTTACGCCATCCACTCGCCTTTTAAGGAGCGCCCTTCAAGCCGCTTTCGCGGCATATCCTTGCCGTCGAAAAAACTGACGGCTGCGGTATTCCACGGTCAGCTTGACCCGTTACCGGTCGCGGCGTACAGGCTCCGGGCAGCAGGGAACGGACGTCGTGCCGACGTCCTCCTGGGTGCCCCCTGTAACCACGAGGTGTCTCTATGTCCCGTTTTATCCTGGGTAACTGCGTCGATATTATGTCCGGCTTTCCGGATCGCGCCGTTGATTTCATCCTCACCGATCCCCCGTATCTGGTCGGGTTCCGTGACCGTTCCGGGCGCAGTATTGCCGGTGACAAAACCGATGAATGGCTGCAACCCGCCTGCAATGAGATGTACCGCGTCCTGAAAAAAGACGCACTGACGGTCAGTTTCTACGGCTGGAACCGCGTCGATCGTTTCATGGCCGCGTGGAAAAGTGCCGGATTCAGTGTCGTCGGGCATCTGGTTTTCACCAAAACCTACTCGTCGAAATCGGCCTATGTCGGCTATCGCCATGAATGCGCCTATATCCTGGCGAAAGGCCGTCCGGCGCTGCCGCAGGACCCGTTACCGGATGTGCTGGGCTGGAAATACAGCGGCAACCGCCACCACCCGACCGAAAAACCTGTTACCAGCCTGCAACCGTTGATCGAGAGCTTCACACACCCGAACGCCATTGTTCTCGATCCGTTTGCCGGTTCCGGCTCCACCTGTGTGGCCGCCGTCCAGGCTGGGCGCCGTTATATCGGCATTGAGCTGATGGAGCAGTACCACAAAGCCGGGATTACCCGCCTGTCAGCCGTGCAGCGCGCCATGCAGCGCCCGGCCGCCAACGACGTCTTTTATCCGGAGGCCGCGTGATGAACTACGACGGACATGAGGCCCTGCGCCACGATATTGCCGGGCTGGCAAACAATTTATGTGACCTGAAAACCACCATGAAAGTGCTGGAAGAAAAGTATCACTACCGGCATGACGGGCTGCCGGAGCGGCTCGCCGGGGTAAGTTTACGCCGTGCCAGTGAACTGCTGGATAAGGCATTCAATCAGATCCTCATGCTGGACGAGAGTTTTCAGGACTGACGACGGGCGGCGTTGCCGCCCCACAGAATTAACGGAGAAAAAACATGTACGGAACCTGTGAAACCCTCTGCCGGTTGCTGAGTGAGCAGTATCCCGCAGAAACCCCGCTGACCCTGATTATCTGGTCGCCAGCGGATATCGAAGGGCTGGCTGACGGCATTGAATGTGCCGTTTCTGAACAGGACATAAAGGCGGTGCTGGCGCGTATAGATGCCATACCGGAAGACCAGCGCCTTGATTCTGGAGTGCCTTCTTGTGCGGTGATGGACCTGATTGATCAGGTGAAAGAAGCCGTTCCGGCGGTGATGGTGCCGGCTGACCTGCTTGAAACCCTGCTGACGACCGCCGAACAGGCGTTGTGGCACAGGGAATGGACCGCCCGCGACGGTAATCATCCGGTGCCGGAAAGCGTGACCCGCCGCCTGGCTGATACGGCGAAAGTCCGCGCCTTACTGAAAAACTGAATCCCCACGCCGCCCCGGCGGCGTGGACTGACCCCGTTCAGAGGAACCCATTATGCAGGAAACCACCACCTTAAACGCCCTTGTGATGCGCCGTGCGCGCGATTTGATTGCTGATTATGGATGGCCCGACCATACCGATGTTGAACAGTGTGCTCCGCACAAACCGGGATGGATAAGCATTTATGTCCGTCTGGATGCAGTTGATATCGTTCACCTGCTGCCTTTGCTCTGTGTCGGTGACGTACCCGCCGCGTTGCAACGTGCCATGACAAAAATAACAGGAACACAGGCACAGATTATTTTGTCCGGCAGCCGTTATGCCGACGACCCGCAGCTTCCGGAGGACGGGACACGGATAACTTTTCCCTGGGCCGGGGAATGGCTGACAGAGCCGGAGATTCAGACGGTAACGGACTGCCTGTCCCGCGCTGTGCGGGATATCTCCCGGCAGGTTCGGGAAGATGCACGCCGGATACAGGCAGCGCTGACCACGCGCGGGGAAACGCTGTTTTACCGGCAGACCCGAAATTTCCGTCTGGTGGTGAAGGAAAACGATTTGCCCTGCTGGCTGGACGACGATGACGACAGGATACCGGTGGTGCTCGATGCCATCCTGAACAAAGGGGCGCGTTACAGTGCCGTGGAGTTCTTTGTTATCAGTGACAAAGTGGATCAAATCCTGGCATGTGGCCAGATGTGTGATGTGCTGCGTATTCCCGGGGAGCCTCCGCGCCGGTGGATGGATTTAACCCTGTTACATGAGGTCATGGCAGAAGCGCGCGCAGAAATCAGTCTTGTCTGCAATGCCCTGTCAGCAATCCGGCCAGTGTAGCGAACAGCAGGGGGCGGAGGCCCCCTGAATCAACCCTGAAGGATGTCGCCGGCTCCGCTTTTATGGCGGCCCCGTCCCTGCGTGACGTGGCCTGGTGGTTTTCCACTCTGTCAGTCCGGTGTCGTGTGCGGGCTGTGCCGTGCATCCATCGTAGTCGGGCTGTCGGGGATACAAGGGTAAAGTGCACGCGGCGGTCACCCGGTCCTTCCTTCACGTCAGCCGTTATCTTCCGGTCGTTCGACCGCTCAGGTTTCACGGTCTCACCCTTCAGCTCCCGTCTGCCGTGCGCGTCAGGCTGCGGCTTCCCTTGCGCCCTTGTATCCCCGACCGATCGCCCGACTGGTCTGGATGCACGGCACCGCCCGGTGTTGCGGAATATGTGATTACGGAGGTTTACCATGCAGTTAGCTACACGTCAGCACACCCTTAACGTCGAAGAATCCGACCGCCTTTCTTTCCTGCCGTACATGTTCGGCACCGATTTTATGCTGGCTGAATTACAGGTGTATGCCCTGGCAAAACAGTGGATGCCCGAATACAACGGGGGTTTCTGGCATTTCATCCGTCTGCAGGACGGCGGCGGGTACATGATGCCCGACTGCGGTCGGATTCACATGATCAACGGTGAAAACTGGTTTGATCGTACCGTCAGCGCCGACGCCGCCGGAATTATTCTGACCTCGCTTGCCATTAACCGCCGTTGCTGGACGCATCACGACTGTGGCAACGCCGCACTCACACACCTGTATATGCTGCGTGATACCCAGCTCTGGAATCACATCGTTTTTCACCCTGAATGCAACGCCATATACGCCGCACTCGACTGATTAACCGACGGGGCGGCGATGCCGCCCCGCTGTAACCGCCATTCATCAATTAAAGAGAAACATGCCATGTACGGAACCGTCAGTGAAATCTGTATTGCCTTGCTGAAACAGCATGAAAACAACAAAAAAATTGCCGTCATTACCTGGACGCCGGAGGACGTGCGGGAAGCGGGCGCGGAGTACAGCCCCACGGACGACGATGTGTCTTATGTGCTCCGCGTCATCGGTAAAGCAGGCAGTGCCGGAGTGTGGCGGTACGGGTTAGGACTGGAATTTGTCGCCGATGAACTCAGCAAAATCTCCGCTGCGCGGGCATCGCGCCAGATTGCTGTACCCGAAGATGCGCTGCGTGTCCTGTTGCCCCTGATGGAAGCCGGAATGAACATTCCGCGTTATCAGAGGGCGGACACGGCTGCCGAGGAATGCGCCGCGCTGGATATGCTCAAAACCCTGCTGGCAGTGCCGTTTACGCCGCGTCCGGCTGAATAACAGACGGGGCGGCGATGCCGCCCCTTTTTTAAAAGGATAAAACTATGTACGCACCCGTGAAAGAAATCATGACCGATCTCCTGAAATATAACCTGTCATCCGATGAAGCATTGCTGGTTCTCTGTATTACCCGTGAGGACATCCGCATGTTGACCAGTGAATGGCCTTTGTCCGAGGACGATATTACGTGCGTCATGCAGCGACTGGATGCGACGTATGATCAGGGGGCCGATGTGAGCATGGTCCGTGGCATCACTGAAGAACTGATGGACGAGCGCCGCGCAATACGTGATGTCAGCGTTCCGGCCAGAGCATTGCAAAAAATAATGTTACTGGCAGGCAGTGAACTAAATCGGTTGTACGCCGTGGCAGAAGAAGGGGGTGGTAATGCAGATGCATTTGTGGCTGAAGAACTGGACGCCATGCGCCAGTTACAGACCGCGATCGACGCATAAGAAGGAGTGAGCCGTGAATATTAAACCGGAAACCCGCGAAATTCTTCGCCAGTACAAAGCACTGATTAATGCCCGCCGCCGTGATGCCGACCAGCGCGAACTGACAACCGCGCAGGTCGTGGATGAAATCTGCGAGTACATGACCTGTCAGTGTGCCGTGTACATCGGCGGTCACTTTATCTTACAGGGAGGAAAGGGCAGGTAAGCATGATGGCAGGCGGTTATGCCGCCTGTCAGCCCGCGCGAAAAACCCTGCAGGCTGGCGCCTGCGGGAGGAAGGACTCGCGCCGCGCTTCGCGCCGCTCCCCGTCCTTTTCCCCCCCTGACTCAGATGGCGTACACTTACCGCCGGTTTCCCTTTCTGTCGGAGTATATGATGTCCGGATTTAATCTCGCCGCAACATCGAAAGAAGAGCAGGATAAGGTGGCCATTGACCTGGTCGCTTCAGGCGTGGCGTATAAAGAAAGGCTGGCTATGCCGGTGGTCGCTGAACTGGTGGTCAGAGAGCTGCCTGAACATCTCAGAGCGTATTTTTGGGGGCGGTTGCACTATTACCGTCAGTTCAGTGAGCAGCTGCCTGACAAAAATGCCCCGGAATATGCCAGAAAAGAGGATGAGGTTAAAAAGTAGCGTCAGTCCTGAAGCATTCTGCCTGTCGCTGGCCGGATTTTTCTCATGCCGGGTGATAGTTTTGTCTGGCCAGTGTGTGAGGTTTTTTTCCTGCCGGTGATAATACACTGCCTGTTCCTGTTCCTGTTCCTGTTCCTTCTGCTGCTTCCCTGTGTTTTTGAAATCTAAAATGTCAGGGTGCTGGCCCCCTTCGGCTCCTGACCAGCTGGCGCTGTCCAGTCGTCGAGCCCCACTCCGCCAGGGCAGCTGCTGCGCACCTGCCAGTCTCCGCCGAACCCCTGCGGGTTTCGGGCCATACGGCTAGGGTCTGATGGCGAAAGTCAAAGGCAGGCTTGCTGCGACCGTTCCGGTCACGCCGCCCTTTTTACGCGCTGTTTCCTGCGCTTTTCGCACCCCGGCGGTAAGGCTGCCGGGCTGTAAGGCGCAACGCCGTTTCGCGTGCCGCGCCCCGACGTTGCGGCGGGCCCCTGCTCTCATCCACTTCTGGTGCCTTTTCACCGTTTAAGCCCCTCTCGCCCGGGCTGAGACAAGCACAAACGCTGTCAGCCGTCCAGGGTAAATGGCACGCGGTAAACCGCGCCCAGGACAGCTGCCATCGCCCGTGCTCGTTTACGCCCCTGCGGCGAAGGTTCTCAAACGGGTGAAGTTAAATACCAGGGGAACAGCGCAGCAGGTTCCCGCAAGCGTCAACACCGCGGCTCCCGAAACTCAACGGGTGATGTTCTTTAAAAACCAGGAGGAAGAAAAATGCAGGCTCAGGCGATGCGTGTTTATCAGATTGCGTTCAGTGGACGCGATGCACAGGGCGTTATGCCGATGTTTACCCGTATCCGCGCCGTGACCGGAAAGCGGGCTGTCAGGGCATTTATCGAACGTTATCAACCCGTCTGCGGCTGGTTTTTAGGCGACCCCGAAGATATTACGGACAAAGTACAGAAGGAGGCAGAAGGGACGGGCAGCAACCCGCAGACATGAAAAAAGCAGGGTAAACCCTGCTTTATCCACGTCGTAAAAGTCGCGCTAACGGCTTTTACGGCTTCATTAACTACCATAAGGAGTTAACTTTATATGACCGTTTCTATTGTTTCACCTTCCGCCGGAGCTGTAAAGCCCCACAAACATAAGCGCATCAGGCGCGCCGAGCTATCCGCATCAGAGATTAAACCCGAATTAAAAGCGTTCGGGCGACATATTGCCAGGCGTATCTGCAAGAGGCGCGGGGTGCATATTCCCGCGATGACTAATGATGCGTTCGGCCAGGTGCTTCGCACCCTGAAACTGAAACGCGGACTGTAACTAATCAGGTGAGCCGCCCCCGCGAGGGGCGGCAACCACAGGAAGGAGAAACCCACATGACACAGACCACCGCCCTGGCACTGACTGCCAGCATCACCCCGCCGCCCGCGTCTGAAGACACCCCCGCGCAGTCGTACCGGGCGACATACTCCCCGGATGACAACAAGCTGCGCCTGTATGCCGCAGAGCGCCTTGATGATGAAACCTATCAGAAAATCCATGCCGTGGGTTTTCGCTGGGCACCGAAACAGGCGCTGTTTGTCGCGCCAGCCTGGACGCCAGCCCGTGAGGACGTGCTTCTGTCTCTTGCCGGAGATATTGAAGACGATGACAACACCCTGTTTGACCGTCAGGAACAACGCGCTGACCGTTTCAGCGGCTACAGCGAAAAACGCGCTGGGGAGTCAGAGCAGACGCTCGCGCAGGTGGACGCGCTGGCGTCGGTTATCCCGTTCGGACAGCCGATCCTGGTTGGCCATCACAGCGAACGCCGTGCGCGACGGGATGCGCAGCGTATTGAAAACGGCATGAAACGCGCCGTGATGCTCTTTGAACGTGCGGAATACTGGGAGGATCGGGCACATGCATCCCTGCGTCTGGCGAAATACAAAGAACGCCCGGATGTGCGTTACCGCCGTATCAGAAAGATTGAGGCGGACAAGCGCAAGGCGGAGCGGAACATTGCACAGGCGCAGAAATATCTGACGATGTGGCGGGCGCAGACGCTTGATCTGAAAATGGCGCGGCTTGTCAGCAATTACGATCATATGTACACCTGTTTCACGCTGGAGAAATACCCGCGCCCACCGGAGAAAAGCCAGTACGAAGGCCGGATGTCCCTGCATTCGGCGCTTGAGAATGAGATTATTACTTTTGAACAGGCCCGCGATATTGCCGCCCCTTATCATGAACGCACGATCCGCCATCAGCAGCGCTGGCTGAATCACTACCAGAACCGCCTGGCCTATGAACGCGCCATGCTGGACGAAAGCGGCGGCGTGGTCACCCGTACCCAGGATTTTGAGCCGGGCGGGCAGGTCCAGAGTCGGGGCGAATGGCTGACCATCATCCGCATCAATAAAAGTAACGGCGCGGTCAGTTCGGTTGTCACCCCGTATTACAGCTTTATGCGCTGCAACGGGACCATGACACTGACCCCCGACCGCATCACGGACTACAAAGCCCCGTCTGCGGAAGAAGCCCGCGCCGCAAAACAGGCCGCGAAACGCCCGCCGATCGTCAACTATCCGGGGGAGGGTTTCCGCGAAATAACCAAAGCCGAATGGTCGAAAACCCCGGCTGATTATAAATCGGTCCGGGGTGTCGCTGAAAATGATGAGCATGGCGCGTACCGCTTCCGCCGCATCATGACCAGCGGTTACACGCTCGATAACGTGTACATCACCGACATGAAAACCGTGGCAATCCCGCAAAAATAACCGACAGACTCCCCGGCATTACGCCGGGGAGGTAAGGGCCATTTATATGCATAGTGAACTCAGGGATCGCATTCAGGCGATGCAGGCCAGACTTGACGGGCGCACACCCGTGGCCGAAATCCGGGCCAGCTCGCAGCTTTTCGTCACTCCCGATCCGGTCTGTCGTCAGATGGCTGACCTGGCAGAGCTTAACGATTCTGACCGGATACTGGAGCCGGAGGCCGGAACGGGGGCCATTTTACGGGCCATCCGGGAGGTGGCCCCGCTGGCACGGTGTGACGCCGTGGAGCTTAACGCCGCGTTAGCCGCGCATCTGCGGGCAGTGTTTCCGGGCGTTAACGTCCGGTGCGGGGATTTTCTGGATTACCAGCCGGGAAGCACCTACAGCAAAATCCTGATGAATCCGCCGTTTCAGCATGCCCAGGATATCCGTCACATACAGTACGCCTTAACGCTGCTCGAATCCGGCGGAATACTGACGGCGGTTTGTCTGAACGGGCCACGCCAGCAGAAGATCCTGAAACCCCTGTCTGATGTCTGGGAGCCGCTGCCGCGTGGCACATTCACGTATACCGGTGTTTCAACCGTCCTGCTCAGAATTCAGACCTGACGGGCACAGTGAGCCGGGCGGGGGAGGATGCCCCCGTCTGGCCGCGCCGGAAAAGGCCGCGCGCCTGCGGCGCTGAAAGGCATTGCGCTGACGCGCAACGCCCTTCATTTCGCGCCATAGCCGTTCTGATGAATGGCTTTGCAACGGGCTGTATTTCTGTCTTCTTCTGCCCCTTGCTCCTGTAGCTATTACCTCTCCCGATGGGAATCAGCAACTGAGCCTATTTTTTCAAAAACTAAATACCCAGGGCGCTGGCCCCCTTCGGCTCCTGACCAGCTGGCGCTGTCCAGTCGTCGAGCCCCACTCC
Organism: Citrobacter sp. RHBSTW-00599; assembly: GCF_013784065.1. Taxonomy (NCBI): domain Bacteria; kingdom Pseudomonadati; phylum Pseudomonadota; class Gammaproteobacteria; order Enterobacterales; family Enterobacteriaceae; genus Citrobacter; species Citrobacter sp. RHBSTW-00599. The sequence goes on from NZ_CP056718.1 coordinate 82,525, forward strand.
GCCAGGGCAGCTGCTGCGCACCTGCCAGTCTCCGCCGAACCCCTGCGGGTTTCGGGCCATGCGGCTAGGGTCTGATGGCGAAGGTCAACCCCTGCGGCTTGCTGCGCCCGTGCCGGCCGCGCCGCCTCCACCGCGCCGGCGATGCCGTCGCTCTGATGCCGCCACGCCGTTCCGACGTGTCGGGTGTGTGCATCCTGTTCATCCGGTGAGGCCATCGCCCTGTGTGTCCTCACGCGGAGGGCTGCTTGTAGCACCGTCATCCGCCTGCTCGCAAGGGTACGCTTCGCCGTTCCTCGCCCGTTCGCACTTCGCCTGTCGGCTCGCTTGCGCTGCGGCCTGCGGTGACGCCCCTGCGTTCATTCGTCAGACGTTGCTCCTTTGCCCTTTGCCGCGAGAGAACTCACCAGGGAGATGGAAAACCATCACCACAGGAGAAAACCAGGATGCACACACGAAACGTCAACGTCAAAACCGCCGCTCAAGAATCTTCCAGGAAGATGGGGGAAGGGCAAAATCTGGCAGCAGTTGCTCGTGAACGCGTGGCAGGTTCAATAAACCTCAAAAAGGGAGTCACGGTCACCATCGCTGAAGTGGATCGCTATGGCGATGTTCAGGTGGAAATCCGTACAAACGGTTTACTCAACTGGCGGGCGTGGTCATTTGAGCCTGATTTTATTGCGGATCTGGACCGAAACCTGCGCTACGTCGAACAGAAGTGAATGATGGCTGACTGGCCATTTTTAACAAACAAAAGGGGAACATCATGCTGAAACTGAAAAATGCTCTGACCACCAACCATGTGGGCAAAAGCCCTGACATTGTGAAGTTGCTGCGTATTCAGGCCACAGAGAGTCATGTGGTTGAGTTCGATAACGTGGACACGCGTTTCAATGATTGTTCTAACTGGCAAATCATGGTTGACGGGGAACGCATCCTGTTCAGTACCCGTATGCATGAGCGTTTTTCTGACATGAAAGCGGCTGTTCTGGCAACGGTCGCAGTCTGCGGAAACCGCGCAACACCATCAGACAGTGCAATGCTGGATAGCGCACAGGCAATGATGAAAATGCTCGACGTTTATCCGTCTTTTGCCGCGCTGGCTGAACATCCGAAACGTCTAACCAACTGAAAGAATGTCGTGACCGGAGGGCAATCCGGTCACGACTGACCATCACTTAAACTAGAGAGGTAAAAATTATGGTCGCCACTAATACTACGGCAAGCAAAACGAATAAATCCAGACGTAATAAGAAATCTGAACCCACAACCGCTCCTGCTACAGATCAGACTCTGAGCCAGCTTTTAGCTGTGCTCCCCGTACAGCAAATCGCTTATACGCGTTTGTCTGCATCAGATCTGAATGTGCGTCTGATTAAGCATACTGACAAGGAAGTGGAAGAACTGGCTGACAGTATTGCTGCCGTGGGGATCCTACAGAATCTGGTCGGCGTCGAACAGCCGGATGGAACGATCGGGATTGTGGCAGGTGAAGGTCGCCGCAGAGCATTGGGTGTTCTTGTTGTGCGGGGAAGTGTGGATGCTGAATTTCCGTTTGTTCCGGTAAAAGTCGTTCCGCTGGACCTCGCGGTGGCTGCCTCCATGACGGAGAATGGCAAACACAAAATTATGCACCCTGCCGAGCAGATTGTCGGCTTCCGTAATCTTGAGCGAGAAGGGCGAACCCCCTCACAAATTGGCGCTCTGCTGGGATATGCACCTCGCCATGTTCAGCGCTGTCTGAAACTGGCGAACCTTGCGCCATCCCTGCTGGATGCACTGGCGCGGGATGAGATTACCCTTGAGCATTGTGAAGCTCTGACCCTGGCTGATTCTCACGAGCGTCAGGAGCAGGTCTGGAAAGAAGCTGTCGAACAACATCGCACTCCGAGTGTACATACTCTCCGTAAAATGGCCACAGATGACAAAATGGCCATAAGCCATCCGATGTTTGTCTTTGTCGGTGAAGAAGCCTACCTCGCAGCAGGAGGTCATCTGACCGCAGATCTGTTTAGCGATAAAGACAGTACTTTTGCTGATGCCGCGCTGGTGAAATCTTTGCTCACCGGAAAACTGACGGTGACGGCTGCGCGTATCCGGCAGGAACAGGGCTGGGGTTGGGCTGAGTTTCGTATGACGGAACTCAGCGGTCATGGCGAAGATCAAGAGCTGTATCGCTTTGCCATGCCAGCGGCTGTGCTGACTGATGATGAACAACGCCGTATCGATGAACTTGAAAATGCCATCGAGGATTGCTCGTCCTATGATGATCAGTACGAATTTCAGCAACAGATTGATGATATCCGCATCGAGGCCAAATACCGCGAGGCCACGCCGGAATTTCGGGCGAAGCATGGTGTATGGGTGTCATGGGATAACGGCAATTTTCAGGTTCAGCCAGGTATCCGCAAACTGACTGACGAAGATCGCGCACAGGAAGAACAGGAACGAGAGGCGCGACAGACGCAGGATAACAATGTAATCACCTACACCACGCCGGAAACACCTGCCGATGCATATCCGGCAACGCTGGTTAAAGCTATGTCCGCTGAACGTACTCTCGCGGTACAGGCTGAACTGGCGGGACGTCCTGACGTGTCTGTGGCGCTGCTGACATGGACACTGTGTCTCGGTCTGTTTGAACGCAGTTATGGTCAGCGTAGTGAACCCCTCAAAGCCTCAGTCACCAGTAATCAGTATCTGCTCGCCTCTCTGGCTCCGTCCGGTGATGAGGGCAAAGCTTTATTGTCACTTAAGGTTCAGCGTGAAGCATTTCAGGCGACGTTGCCGGAAAACTGGCATCTGGATTTCACCTGGTTGCTGTCATGGTCTGCGGAACAGGTGTGCGCCCTGCTGGGATTCTGCGCAGCACATGGGATCAACGGTATTCAGGAACGCCTGTATAACCGTACCGAGCGGAGTGAACTGGATGGGCTGGAAGCTGCTCTGGACTTTGACCTGCGCAAATGGTGGCAGCCGGATGCGACCAGCTACTTCGGAAAACTAAAAATTTCTCAGATCGGCAAGGCTTATGAAGAAGCAGGGATGGCGGAAAGAGCGCGGGAAGTTGTGAAGCTCAAACGCCGTGATGCTGCTGCCGCTGCCGCAGATGAACTGAGTGTAAAAGGCTGGTTACCAGACTGGATGGTTCGTACTCAACCTGTTGAACAGGATGAAACTGAGTTAACAGAAACTGACCATACAGACCACGCAGCTTAAGACGGAGGCCGCCGCCTTCGGGCGGCGGGAACGACATGACCATGATTTATGATCTGAACAAAATTAACAGCCTGACCGCTTACGATATGGAGTATATCCGCCAGAAGGGTGAGGATGCTCGCAATGAACTCAGTGATGCCGTAACCCGTATGCTGGCTGTACCTCAGAACTGGTGTATCTGCGCCGAGTACCGCATGGAGTTTGGTGGTTTTTTCCCTGTTCAGTGCCGTCTTAGTGCTGATGGTTGTGATGATTATCATCTGTGCGTATGTAGCCCCGGCGACATTTCCCCGTACTGGCTTGTTGTTTTACTGTCAGCTGGAGGTCTGGTTGTTCGCACGCTCTGGCAGGGAGAGAAACTCGACCCCGTAAGCATCAATGCGCTGGTCAGCCAGGTGGCTGGTATGCGCCGGTTTGGCTGTTCAGCCCGAACTGTTGTTAGCCTGTTGAATAAGGAGGTGGTGGCATGATCCCGTCAGCACACTCTCTTGTTACGCTGAAGCCTGCCCGTCAGGCGGCACTTCAGGCCATTATTAACGTGGAAACTTCCCGTGAACGTGGTGCGCGGTTACCTGCCTTACCACATGTCCGGGCTTTTCTCCGGTTGCTGACCGGATGCGGCCGACTGAATGCTACGGTTGCACGCCAGATCCCCGGACTGAACTGGGAGCCGCGGAACCGGCTGGTATCCCTGAAACAGGTTGAAGAGGCGCTGGACAGGATGATCGCCACAGGCGGTGAAGCTTGCCCGCTGCCGCTGAACCTCGATGTACAGGCCGAGTTGTTTCCTGAAGTCATACACACGCGTACAGACAGACGATTACACAGAGAGAAAATCAGCTTCACACGAAAAATGCGGAGGGTAGCCCGCCAGGTTGACCATGCATGGCGATTGCGTCAGAACCTTCTCGGACAGGCGGTGACTGAACTGAATTTTCAGTCACCTGAAACTGTCAATATCTGGTACCGGCGTTGGGCAGACGAGTTTGACGCGCGTGAGCTTGAATCTGCATTCTGGCGCTGGCAGACGCGGTTCACTTCGCTGAAAGAACTTGACTGGTCGCGTTACAGCAATGCACCGCTGTACGAAGTTATGTATGAAATTACCTGTATTGTGAAGGAAACTCCGGATGCCCTGCGTCAGGCAGAAAACTGGCTGGTTCCCAACAAACTGACAGACCGGAGCTGATTATGAAATGGCGCTATTCATTGCGGTGGAAGTTGCCACACAGGCCGTGTCCGGGGCCGCATGAACTGGTGTCCGAAGTAGTGGATGCCGGACAGCAGGCTCCTGAATCAGTCATGTCTTTGTGGGTGGCGGGGGCCGGGTATGCCGTATGCGTCGATTTTCTGGATGACAGACAGATCAGACGCTGGAGCGATGAACGAAAAGCTGCCACCCGCAGACGAAATCTGGAGCGGCGTGTAAACCGGATTGCGCCATTGTTTGCTGATGAACTTATCGAGCGGGAGCTGGAAACCCGACCGGAGTATTTTCGCGGAAAATCAGCACGATAAGAGCAGGAAACCTGGTCAGACAGTGACGGTGTGCGGTATAATGGCGGTGGCGCTTGAGGCTTTTTGCCTCATGACGTGAAGGTGGTTTGTTGCCGGGTTGTGTGGCAAAAAGCAGAAAGCCCCGTAGTTAATTTTCATTAACCCACGAGGCCACCTGTATGCCTAGACAACATCAGGATAGCCTCTTAGATGCCGCAAGGCAAGGAGAAGAAGGCCATGAAACTGCCACGAAACACCCTGCTCGGGTGCGTATTAATAGTGTGTCTCACGCTACTGATATTTACCTACCTGAGCCGGAAATCGCTCTGCGAAATCCGCTACAGGGACACGAACAGGGAGGTGGCGGCTTTTATGGCTTACGAATCCGCTAAGTAGCTAACCCCGGCGGGGGGAAACCCCCGCCAATCAGGGGCTGTGGTGGTTTGGTCATGCCTGAAGCGCCTTTATGAAGGGGCTGCCGGTTCGCTGGCAGCCCCTTTTTCCTCTTCTGGTGCGATCGCAAGCATGAACAGCCAGGAAGGACGGTTCCCTCCGGGAACGGGGCAGGGCGGCAGCGCCTGCGGCGCGCCCGCTCTCTTCCCGCCCTGTCCATTGTGATTTACTGATTGCGGATCATTTATCTACTGTCTGCATGGTTCTGTTCTATTCCTCTGGTGTCAGTAATAACAGACAGATGGCCCCCTTCGGCTCCTGACCAGCTGACGCTGTCCAGTCGTCGAGCCCCACTCCGCCAGGGCAGCTGCTGCGCACCTGCCAGTCTCCGCCGAACCCCTGCGGGTTTCGGGCCATGCGGCTAGGGTCTGATGGCGAAGGTCAACCCCTGCGGCTTGCTGCGCCCGTGCCGGTCGCGCCGCCTCCACCGCGCCGGCGATGCCGTCGCTCTGATGCCGCCACGCCGTTCCGACGTGTCGGGTGTGTGCATCCTGCTCATCCGGTGAGGCCATCGCCCTGTGTGTCCTCACGCGGAGGGCTGCTTGTAGCACCGCCGTGTCGTCATCCAAGGGGTATATGAACTCCGCCAAAACTTTTTGCCTGGGGCCGCAAAAACTTTTGTCTCCGCCCCTTTCCTTCCTTAGACGTCGTTGCTCCTTTGCCCTTTGCCGCGAGAGAACTCACCAGGGAGATGGAAAACCATCACCACAGGAGAAAACCAGGATGCACACACAAAACGTCAACGTCAAAACCGCCGCTCAAGAATCTTCCGGAAGATGTGTAGGGACATGTCCGGAACCGATTGCTGCAAAGGTACTGGCATTCCACGGACAGGATGCCAGTTATGCATTTAATGTCCTGGCTGACCTTAAAGCAGCCGGTGCGTCATACACCCGCCGGAACATTATTGCGGATATGTTTCGCCGTCTTGGTGTGAATTAACCAGCTAAAGGAAAAATGCAATGAACAGAGATTTGACTCCAGTTCGTGGCCTGAATATTCGGATTCAGTGGGGGATGGCTCGCGTAATGAGAGTTATCGACCCGGTTAAGGCCCGGAGTGAAGAGACTGATGCTCTTATTGAAGCTCAACAAGCTGGCTATCAGGATTTCGGCCTGGGGGAATTCACTCTTCCTCACATGTTTGCTGACGAACCTCAACTGGTGAAAGCATGGAACGCGGGCGTGCAGTTCGCAGCATCATGCCATGAAACAGAAAACTGTGAATTCTGCCAGAGCGAAGAAAGTGAATGCTGCCCGTTACATGGCTGAATACCGTTACTTCAAAAAAGAAAGGAAATAAAAATGGGTACTCAAATCATCAGCGCCATACCAGCTTCATCCCTCATTATTCTGGTTGCAGAGAATGAAAATAACGCAACTGCGACAGAAGATTGGGATGTTATGGAGTTCCATACTCTTGCTGAGCTGAAAAAGCTGCGTAAACACTCTCCCGAAAAAATGAAAGGTCGTTACTTTTATGCCCTCAGTAAGGGCGTGGATCCACAGTTTCGCCATATCCATTTAACTGAAGCAGAACACTTCAAACAGTTCGTGCGCAAGATAGAACGTATGGGGCTGTCGATTTAAAGCAGTCATGTACGAACCATTCATTCCGGGCGGGAAACGAACAGCTTCTCGCCCCGTTTTGATAAATGGCCAGTTTTGGTGGCCATCGTTTGCGGTGACCACGTTCTGGTACAACGATACGGCCTGCAGGCCACTTAAGAACCGTTGCGACAGAAAATGATGTCGCAGTTAAGGAGAACGACGATGACAGAACACACCCTGTACGATGTCCCGGCTACCGTCCTGAAAGTAATGGCCCAAAATCTGGAGAATGAAAACTACCCTGTTCGAATCAGAAGTAATGATGACCATGCTTCACTTGCAGCGGCTGCACTGTGGTTGTTTGCAAAACAAACTGGCCTGGATCGGGACAGTGAGTCGCTGGGAACGGTTCTGACAGATTTTCTGGGGGATCTGCTACATCTGTGTGAGCAATTTGACCCAGATACATCCGGAGAGAAACACCTGCGGGAATCCCTGCGAACTGCACTGATGCATTTTGAGCAGGAAAAAGAAGAACGCCTTTACTGAAAGGGATAACAATTCAATAAGATGGCAGAAATATGTCTGCTGTCTTATTGCCTTAATGGGATATGCAGATGGGGCAGGCACCGCGCAGAATAAAGCCGCGCGCCTGCGGCGCTGAAGGGGATTGCGCTGGCGCGCAACACCCCTCATTTCGCGTCATAAACATTCTGATGAATGGCTCTGAAACAGGCTGTATTTCTGTCTTCTTTTAACCCTTACCCCGGACACTACTGCTGCTATACGTCTCCCTGATGTGCAACTGCTCCCAGGTGTTTTTTGAAATCTAAAATGTCAGGGTGCTGGCCACCTTCGGCTCCTGACCAGCTGGCGCTGTCCAGTCGTCGAGCCCCACTCCGCCAGGGCAGCTGCTGCGCACCTGCCAGTCTCCGCCGAACCCCTGCGGGTTTCGGGCCATGCGGCTAGGGTCTGATGGCGAAAGTCAAAGGCAGGCTTGCTGCGACCGTTCCGGTCACGCCGCCCTTTTTACGCGCTGTTTCCTGCGCTTTTCGCACCCCGGCGGTAAGGCTGCCGGGCTGTAAGGCGCAACGCCGTTTCGCGTGCCGCGCCCCGTCGTTGCGGCGGGCCCCTGCTCTCATCCACTTCTGGTGCCTTTTCACCGTTTAAGCCCCTCTCGCCCGGGCTGAGACAAGCACAAACGCTGTCAGCCGTCCAGGGTAAATGGCACGCGGTAAACCGCGCCCAGGACAGCTGCCATCGCCCGTGCTCGTTTACGCCCCTGCGGCGAAGGTTCTCAAACGGGTGAAGTTAAATACCAGGGGAACAGCGCAGCAGGTTCCCGCAAACATCAACACCGCGGCTCCCGAAACTCAACGGGTGATGGTTTTTAAAAGCAAGGTACTGAATTAAGGAGATTTATCATGGCAGCACGTGGCGTAAACAAAGTCATTCTGGTCGGTCATCTGGGGCAGGACCCTGAAGTGCGTTACATGCCCAACGGGGGAGCGGTGGCAAATCTTACCCTGGCAACGTCTGAAACATGGCGCGATAAGCAGGACGGGGAGATACGCGAACACACCGAGTGGCACCGTGTTGTCGTGTTCGGAAAACTGGCGGAAATCGCAGCGGAGTATCTGCGTAAAGGTGCCCAGGTCTACATCGAGGGCCAGCTGCGTACCCGCAAATGGACCGATCAGTCTGGTCAGGAAAAATATACCACAGAGGTCGTTGTTAATGTGGGCGGCACTATGCAGATGCTGGGCGGTCGCCGTGACAGCCAGGCACAGCAGGGCGGTCAGCAGTTTAGTGGACAGCCGCAGCCGGAACCTGAGACCCCATCTCCGGCGGTAAAAGGTGACGCAAAAGGCGAGGGCAGGGCAGCAAAAGGAAAGAGTAAAACGGCAAAAGGAAAAAACGCAGAAGCAGTACCTCAGCAGCCGCCAGCGCAGCCCGAACCGCCGTATGATTTCGACGATGATATTCCGTTCTAGGATTTGAATAATTTCAATTGCGCCTGAACTGGACTGCGCCCCAAAAGTTGGATACCCGACTGATTAAGGTGCAGTTATTTTTGGGTAAATCCGAGATTTATATATCGAAAAAAACACGATATTTCACATAAAATCAGCGAGATAAAGGGAAGATACCTGGTCAGCCTGGTATGGGGTGAGGTATAATGGCGGTGGCGCTTGAGGCTTTTTGCCTCATGACGTTTCAGATGTTGTGTGGCAGAAAGAAGAAAGCCCCGTAGGAAGTTAATTAAATTAACCAACACACGAGGCGATCTGCTTGACTAGACACCAACAGAATAGCCTCTTAGATGCCGCAAGGCAAGGAGAAGAAGGCTATGAAACTGCCACGAAGTACCCTGATTTGGTGTGTATTGATAGTGTGTCTCACGCTACTGATATTTACCTACCTGACCCGGAAATCGCTCTGCGAAATCCGCTACAGGGACACGAACAGGGAGGTGGCGGCTTTTATGGCTTACGAATCCGCTAAGTAGCTAACCCCGGCGGGGGGAAACCCCCGCCAATCAGGGGCTGTGGTGGTTTGGTCATGCCTGAAGCGCCTTTATGAAGGGGTTGCCGGTTTGCTGGCAGCCCCTTTTTCCTCTTCTGGTGCGATCGCAAGCATGAACAGCCAGGAAGGACGGTTCCCTCCGGGAACGGGGCAGGGCGGCAGCGCCTGCGGCGCGCCCGCTCTCTTCCCGCCCTGTCCATTGTGATTTACTGATTGCGGATCATTTATCTACTGTCTGCATGGTTCTGTTCTATTCCTCTGGTCTCAGTAATAACAGACTGATGGCCCCCTTCGGCTCCTGACCAGCTGACGCTGTCCAGTCGTCGAGCCCCACTCCGCCAGGGCAGCTGCTGCGCACCTGCCAGTCTCCGCCGAACCCCTGCGGGTTTCGGGCCATGCGGCTAGGGTCTGATGGCGAAGGTCAACCCCTGCGGCTTGCTGCGCCCGTGCCGGCCGCGCCGCCTCCACCGCGCCGGCGATGCCGTCGCTCTGATGCCGCCACGCCGTTCCGACGTGTCGGGTGTGTGCATCCTGTTCATCCGGTGAGGCCATCGCCCTGTGTGTCCTCACGCGGAGGGCTGCTTGTAGCACCGTCATCCGCCTGCTCGCAAGGGTACGCTTCGCCGTTCCTCGCCCGTTCGCACTTCGCCTGTCGGCTCGCTTGCGCTGCGGCCTGCGGTGACGCCCCTGCGTTCATTCGTCAGACGTTGCTCCTTTGCCCTTTGCCGCGAGAGAACTCACCAGGGAGATGGAAAACCATCACCACAGGAGAAAACCAGGATGCACACACGAAACGTCAACGTCAAAACCGCCGCTCAAGAATCTTCCGGAAGATGTGAATCAGAAATCACAGCTGAACAAATAGTTGATCTGTTTTGCTGGGTCATGGCTGCGACGGAAGGGGAATTACAACCTCTGATTTTTGAACCACCAGTCGGGAGTTATGAGTTGTCATTAATCAATGAGAACTGCATTGATTATCTCTCTGTCTGGATCCTTGACGGCTATCCGGTAGCTGCTGCTGCACCAGTAGATAATTTCTTTCGCACAATTACGCCAGTAAGTATTAACTAAAGGGGAATGTTATGATCAGTTTTGCTAATCGTTATCGCGCACCGTCCTCTATTCGTCAGAATCGTCCGCTGACTAATGATGAATTACAACGAATTGTACCCAGTGCATTTTCTTCCGAAAAACATGATTCACGTTCAGAACGCTATACATATATTCCAACTATTGAAATACTGGACCGTCTACGTGAAGAAGGCTTTCAACCTTTTTATGCAACACAGTCCCGTACACGAGATATTGAAAAGCGTGAGTTCACAAAACATTTATTACGTCTGCGTCGCCATGATCAGATTTCGGGGAAAGAAGTCCCAGAGATTATTTTGCTGAACAGTCACGATGGTTCCAGTAGCTATAAAATGATTCCAGGTATGTTCCGCCAGATTTGTACCAATGGTCTGGTAGCGTGGAAAGATTTTGGTGAAATTAGAGTGCCGCATAAAGGTGATATTGTCGGACAGGTGATTGAAGGTGCATACACTGTGATGGATACGTTCGATACCGTGATTGAAAATATTGATATCATGAAAGGTATTCAGTTGACTGAGCCGGAGCAGCGTTTGTTAAGCGTTGCAGCTCTTGAGTATAAATATGATGGTGCTCATTCACCTGTGACACCTGACCAGTTATTACAGGCTCGCCGTTGGGAAGACAGAGGTTTGGATTTGTGGAGTACATTTAACCGTATTCAGGAGAACGTCATCAAAGGCGGGATTTCAGGAAAGACAGCAAAAGGAAAAAGAACAAAAACAAGAGAAGTCACTGGTATTGATGGTGATGTAAAACTTAATCAAGCACTCTGGAAAATGGCAGAGGAATTCGCAAGGCTTAAAGCCTGAATAATAGCCGCTCAAGTGAGCGGCTTTTTTTATTGATTTTTACTTACATCGATTTCTTTTATATCTTCAATAGATAGGGGGTCTCGATTTTCCGATGAACCTGCAATGATTATTTTTCTTGCAAGGAGAATTCGATAGATGTTCTTAATGTCTGTAGCGTAAGCTTTGCGTTTTTTTATCATTTCATCACGAGGTCCCGTGTTATATATTCCTACGCTATCCCAGTTTCGCCCATAAGACTGAAAGTTACGTGCTAGAACCCATGCACCTGAATACACACATATACATGGATCGCTTAATAATCTTTCGCGGGTAATATTAAACTTTTTAAGTTTTCCGTAATGAGAACTGTTTACCTGCATACCACAGACATCTTCCGTTCCATTACCATTAGATCCATTAATCGCTGCAGGTTTAAGACGACTCTCTTTAATTGATATTGCCATAAGCAGAAGCGGATCTATTTGGTAATCTCTCCCCGCCTGGTCGAAACACATTTGAGGAGTAGCCGTTGCTGAGAGCGAGAACGCCAGCAATAAGGCCGGGGTTTTATTTATTTTCATCTTGTGGCCCTTATGTCTACCATAAGCCTGTGCACGCTATGCAATAAAAAATATCCCGTCAGATCATTTTAATCAAGATAATTCCCTACAAACGCGCGGAAGCGCTTCAAATCATGCATTTAGTCACAACCTCAAATAAGGGAATCAACCATGACACGGTTATTAACTTGCCGCTCTTTGCTAACCCATTAAAACATCACACCCCACGCAAGATTTCATCTTGCAGATTTTTTCTTTAATTTCATCATGCTACTTTAAGCCGCAATGCGGAATGCGAGTATATAGTGATAAAAGGTGTGTGGATTAACACACTTTGCAGTGCCGTTACCCCACACTTAACAGTGCCGGATTAACACACCTTGCAGTGCCTGATTAAGCACTGTGATGTGTGGGGATTGTGTGTATATAAATAATAGAGTAACTTAAAAGGCAGTGGTGCTTGATCAACACACATAATGGTGCCTAATTAACACACCTGATGGTGCTGCATGCACACACATCATAGTGCTGGATTACCACACACATAAAAGCTTGATTATGATTCTAATATCCGACAAGGACTTTAAAACAGCAGCTTTCTGATGTATTAAATCTGTCTCATCGGGATAGCACAGTGCCGCATACGGCACTGTATGAAATTTTCAGGAAAATATTATGCCGCGCAAGAACATCTACTTCAAAGATAAAATTGACAGAGAGATTCAGGATATTGTCGATATAGAGATACAGAAGGGCGCAACCGGTTCTGAAACCAACTACTCATCAACAGTTAACGAACTGGTTCGCCTCGGACTTATGGTTCATAAATCAAAGGAAGAAGGTTCAACATTTGACCTCGATGGATTCAGGCGTGACCTGATAAGAAAAGTATCCGGCTCCAGAGAAGGTATTATGATTTTAACGGCGCTTGTGTCAGAAATTTATGTAAACCTCAAGGGGGCACAGTCGGGTGTATCACTGGATGACCTCATAAATAATAACATTAGCGCCATTAACGATGCCGAAGATGAAGCTGACCGAAAGCACTTCATCATCGATGAGAAGTAATTCAGAAGCCGGGTTGGACCGGCTTCATCGATCACTGTGTACCGTCTTTATCTCCGGGCAGTACACTCTTTTCAGCCTCGGCGATTTTTTCTTTTAAAAACACTTCAAATTCAAGACATAGAACTTTCAATGCCTGCGCATCTTCATTCTGCTCAAGAATCCTCTCTGTGAAATATCCAAAAGTATTCATCAACCTTGTCAGCATTTCATCATTAAGGCTGCGTTTATGAACCCTCGCCATAGTTCGAATCTCTTCCGCCAGATTCTCAGGAATTCGCATACTATACCCCGTGGTTTTACCCGGCAGTAAAATACGCTCACCCTCACGCCACATCCACAACCGTTCTGCATAAGCACTGGGCTCTGTATTTTTATCAGGATTAAAACTCTCATCATCAAGCAGGGAACTAAGCCAGTTTTCAAATTTAACAGCCAGCGCAATCAAACGTTCCCCCTCTGCCGTTTTAATTACAGGGCTATTTGGCTGATAATTTAGTGATAGTAATAACCTTGCAATAATTTCATCATTCACACTTCTTTTGCCTAAGCGGGCACACACCCTAAGCTCCATGAGTAAGTTATCGGGAGCGCGTAGCCTCCATTCAACAGCCTCACCAGGCTGGAATTTACGTGGCCTTCCACGCCCTTCCCACATTTTCTCTTTTACTTTCATTGCTATAGATCTCGCAAGCGATACATCGTCAGTCTGAGAGACAAAGCCTACCGAACTTACATATTAGGAATATTCCCAAAAACTTTTAACAGTGTGACATGTGTCACGGTTTTTTTTTTTTAGGGTCATGGGACAATATCGCGTGCGTAAACAAACACTTATGCACAAACACATTGTTTACTTCCGGAGAAAACAAGCATGTCCACACAAGGTAATGCCCTTAAAGTCGTGAAGGGATGGGCGGTAGCGTCTTTATTTCGTAAAGCTCGTGAGAATCACCAGATTAGAAAATTCATTAAAAATGGAGGGTTAATTTTAATTTCACTTATGGTCGCACATCCGGTTTTGGCAGGCGGCACTGACTTACTGGCTACCCAAAACGCTACCGTCAATTCAACCTTCGGTTCCGGCTCATCTCTTGTAAAATGGTTTTACATAGCCGAAATTATCATGGGCCTCTTTATTTACATTAAAGTGCGCTCACCACTGGTATTTGTCGGTATCGTGTTGTGTATCATTTTTACTCGCATCGCTTTCGGTATTGCGAGCTAACAATGAATGGGGAAGAAGATAAATACCACTTCCCGGAAACTCTCAATCAGCAGGAACGTTATTTCGGTCTTCCACTTGATGAGGTTCTTATTGTTGCCCCTTTAATTATTCTGGGGGTTCTTAACGATATGTCACTGGAACTTTCCGTTGTAGCGGGTCTGCTGTGGGCGCTAATCAGGCATCTGAAAAAAGGGCAGGGGTCGTACTGGTTGCTCAATTTTTGCTACTGGCATCTACCTTCCTTGCTATTCAAAATTACTTTTCAACAAATACCTGATTCTAGTTTCCGACACTGGAGAGCTTAACTAATATGAAGCTTAAAATTAAAGGCGAGCGCGATAAACAACTCCGTTATGCGTTTATTGCTCTGGCTTTATTGCTTCTTCTCAGCGCCGTGGGAAATGTTCTGACGGGGTCTCTTGCGTGGTATTTCGCCACAAAACAGAAAACCATCACCACACCCATGTCATTCAACCAACCATTTACTTCTGATGCCTCTGGTGCTGACGCCACTGGAATGACCATGTTCGCCGCAGCCTTTATTTACTGGCGACTGAATGTCAGTCCTGAAAACGTTGATAACAACCAGAAAATGCTTCTCGGTTTCGTCCCATCCGCCGAACGGGATGAACTGAAGAAAGCACTGGATATTGAGGCTGAACGTATCAAGAAAGGCGGAATCACCACCCGCTTTGATACAAAGGAAATCAGGGTAATGAATGAACCTGGCGTGGTCGAGTTCAGCGGAACGCTGAAGTCCTCCACAACCAACGGCGCTATCACCACACCGCTAAAGGACCAGGAAAAAACCTACCGACTGAAATTGAGTTATATCGAAGGACTGGTAAATCTTCACCTGTTCGAAGAACTTCAGTCGGTCACCACCACTAACTGACAGGACTGCCAATGAAAATCCGTATTTCACCGGCAGCTGTTGCTGTGTTACTGGCAACGGGACTTTTTACCAGCGGCCTTCGGGCCGCTTCCGCCCCCGCAGCCATTCCGTTTGAGAACGACGCCGCCTTTAATGTCACTCTCAGCAATACCAATCCCAGTAAGGTTGTTATTAACGGAGAACTGATTACCAGCATCAGCGGACCATCCGGTGCCTATGACCAGAGCCAGACAGATGACGGCGCCCTTATTCTTTCACCACTAGTCGGGCAAAACTTCACTGTCTTCATTCAGACTGACCGGGGTTCCTCTCTGAGCCTCAATGTCCGGCCCCAGCCAGGAAACGGTAAAACACTGCGATTTACCCCCATATCTCCACCGCTGCGTAAAAACAATGATGCGAAAGCGTGGGAAGAAGGGCAGAGCTATGAAAAAACTCTCGTTTCCCTGTCACGTATTATTGTTAACGGCGACGTTCCTGATGACTACCAGGAATATCCGATAAGTCGTATGCCAGCATATAACCCAGGCACATCGGTACACCTTGTTCCTGAACGCCAGTTTGTGGGAAACCATCTGCGAATAGTGCGCTTCCGTATGTCCAATCCCGGCAGTATTACTCAGAATCTGCGTGAACGTGACTTCTGGCGTAAAGGGGTCAGGGCTGTGATGCTCTCCCGGCATCAGCTGTACGCCGGTGGAGAAGGATATGCCTGGGTTATTTTTTCAGATGACGGAGAACCGCGCTCATGAGTCTGAATGAAAATCTCAAAACCCGACGCAGACAGATTACTGTTCTGGCGGCCGTCATTGCCTCCGGGGCTGCTCTGGCTGGAGGGGTTTACGGGTATGGGCAATATCAGGAAAAACAGAAAGCACCGCCACCCGCTGCCGTGCCAAATATGACGGGCGTGGTTACAGCCTCATTCAATGAAAAGGTCAATGATGCCGCACTGGCACAGCAACAGGCCAAAACGTCTGCGCTTGAGCAGAATGTCAACATGCTGTCACAAAAGCTTGACCAGAACATACTTAATACAGGCCAGAAGCTGGCTGAAAAGGATGCTGAAATACAGCGTCTGACTGACCTGTTAAACCAGAAAGCCTCCGGCAGCAATTCGACCAGTGGCCAGCAGACACCACCTGCTGACCAGAACGGAACACCACTTCCTGGTCCTGTTGCTGCCGGTCAGGCCCGACCGCCAGAATATTCTGTCACCCCAACAGGCACGCCGTCCGCCAATGGCGCTGTTCATGCTGGTCAGGGGGCAGGGTTTTATCCAGGAGGTTCAGGCCAGCGGGTTATGGGGGGACTTACCACCTCAAAATTCACTTATGAAAGTCTGAAAAAGAAACCAACAAAACTACCCTGGATCCCGTCAGGTTCTTTTTCTGAAGCCATTATGATTGAAGGTGCTGATGCTAACGCCAGCGTGACTGGCCAGCAGAATACCCGTCCAGTCACCTTCCGGTTACTTGGCAATATCCAGATGCCCAACAATAAAGAATACAGCGCCGATGGCTGTTTTGTTGTGGGTGAAATCTGGGGCGATATTTCCAGTGAGCGTGGTGAGGTACGGACTAAATCGATCAGTTGTGTACTGAAGAATGGAAAGCATATCGATATGGAGTTTGACGGTCATGTCAGCTATCAGGGCAAAGGAGGTATCCGGGGAAAACCGGTTATGCGTAACGGTATGATTGTGGGTTATGCAGGTGCGGCTGGTCTGCTTTCCGGTTTCGGTGAGGGGATTAAATCTGCTGCCACGCCGTCTGTGGGGCTTGGAGCTACTGCCGATGTTGGTGCCGGTGATGTGTTTAAACAAGGGTTCGGTGGTGGGGCAAGCAAGGCTGCTGATACGCTGAGTCAGTACTGGATTAAGCGAGCCGAACAATACCATCCGATCATTGATATCGGTGCAGGTAACCAGGTCACAGTGGTGTTCCAGAAAGGTTTCCGCCTGAAAACGCTGGAGGATGCGGAAGAGCAAAAAGCGAAGGAAGCCCTGCAGAATGCTGCAAATTCAACACAGAGTGAAGCCGCGCCTCAGTCCGTCAGCCAGACCACCTCAAACAGCACGGCTTCAGTGGGGAATATTAACCCGGATGACGTGTTACGACAGGCCAGCCAGTTGCGTCTCGGCGACACGATTAACTGAGGTGGATGATGAATGATAACGACAGGTTGTTTAACAAGATTGGCGTGGATATACGGATGTGGCGCGACAATGCTCATCCTCCACGCATCACGTGGATTTGGATACTGTCAATTACGTTCAGTCTCCTCAACGCAGGTGTATGGATTTATGTATATACATACTGGTGGTCATCCTGGTGGTTTCAGTGTACTGCCATCTTTGTTGGCATGTGCCTTTTCCCTTTTCTGTTTATGAAAATTTTTGGCACTCTTCCTGGTTCCTGGCCTGAAGTACTGGACAGTAAACTGGCCATATATAAGCCACTGAACATCGGTGCGTGGCAGTGGCTACAATCCACGGTTACCGAAAGAAAGGAGCTTTCTCTGGATGTTATTCAGCAGTGGTATGAGGCAGAAAAAAAATACCGGTATGAAATAACATCAGGAAAATCCACGAAAACATGTCACTTCCGGTTCATTCAGAACATCCCGGACAGCAACGGCGAGGGGAGCGGGGGGCGTGAACGTTAATATACTCTGTGGACTCCAGCCACACTGATTTTCATCCTCAATTACTTCCATTAGTACCTAATAATTTATCGGAGTTACCCCATGAAAAAACTGATGGGCGCTGCACTGCTGTGTAGCGTACTGACCGGCTGCGCCGGTATGAATTCTGATTTTGACTGTAATAAAACCGCGACCGACCAGTGCCTCACAACCGGGGAGGCAAATAAACTGGCCGCCCAGGGCAAAAGCCTTGACGACCTCACTGCGGATAAAGCTGCAAAAAAGCCTGCGGGTGAAACCCTACCGGCACTGCGCAATGTGGCTCCTGTCGTTAATACGTCACGTCCTGTTTCAGCCGCAGCAACCGGATCTCCCAGTTCTAAGTTAATCGCGCCACGTCCTCTTGCTGCTGTACCAGCAGGAACGATGCAGACCGGAGTGACTCCGCGTATTACTTCTTCAGCCGTTGGGCAGTCAGTACCTGTCAATACGGCAGGACGGGTTCAGGCGCAGCGTATACCGGACGCGACCCAGCGTCTGTGGATTGCACCGTGGGTGGATACCGATGACAACTTCCATCAACCGTCCGTGGTCGAGTTTGTGAAAAACAAATCGCACTGGGATGAAAGCTACCGTGTTATCGGGGAGGGGGGCGAATGATCAGTTTAAAAGATGATCCCACTTCGCCAGATATGACACTGCTGGCCGAAGGGAGGGTGTTAAACAATTCCGGATATCGAATGGAGATGAGTGTCGATGGGCCTGTGTGTTTCAACCTCACTGAAGAGGCCCGGCTGCGCCGTCTTGAGCTGATCCGTTCTGTTGTGGAGGGGCGAAAATGAGCAGTGTTCTGGACACTCTGATGGGTTTGATTGAAAGAGGACAGCACAAGGATGGAGCAGCAACTGCTCGCGCTAATCTTGAGCAAACATGGGATTACCCCTCCCTCGTTGCCAGCCTGCCATACCGTTATTACGATGATAAAAATGATCTGTTCATTAATACGGGTACTGCCGGATTTGTTCTTGAACTGGCCCCGCTACCGGGGGCTAATGAGCAGGTGATGGCGGCTCTTGATGACATGCTGCGTAAGAAACTGCCTCGTAAAACACCTGTCACCGTTATTTTGACTGCAAGTAAATGTGTGGGTGAGCGCATTGCGGCTGGCGTCAGTACCGACATGTGGAAAGGCCAGATGGCCGATCACCTGAATAAAATCACCCGTGCCTTCTGGGAGAAATCAGCTTTACACGGTCTGGCAAACAAGCGTGAATACCCGCTTTACCTGCGTAATTACCGGATATTTATTGTCTATGGTAAAGCCGTTAAACGATTTTCTCAGCAGGTGATGGATGAGCTGGTTCAGTTGCGCAACACCATTCGTGTTTCTCTGGGGGCGGCTCGTATTGATTCCATCAATACTGACGTGAACGGTTTCCTGTCAGTTATGCGTGAAATGGTGAACTACCGTCATGAGCAGGTTATGACGTCTCCGGGCGACTATAACGAGGATGAATTGCTCAATCGTCAGGTGGTTGACCCTTCCATTGACTTTGAAGTTCATCCTTCACATTTACGTATTGAATTACCTGAAAAAATTGAAACGGACGGTACACGGCTTCCGGCATCAGCTTGTCGTATCGTAAACATGCAGCTGAGCAAGAATCCACGTCGCTTTGCGCTCTGGCAGGGGGCGGATAACCTGCAGAATATCCGCTTCCCGGACCTCGGCATTCCTTGCCCGTTTATGATTACCTGGACAACCGAGCTCGAGGAGCAGACAGCAAGTCAGAGTGAGGCCTTCCGCAAGGATACGGATCTGTCCAAAAAAGCAAACTCAGCCTATGGTGCTTTGTTCCCAGGAACCAAAAAAGCAGCAGATGAATGGCGTAAAACCCGTGAGCAGCTGTCCACCAATGAAATTGCACTTTGCCGCACGTATTTCAACGTGACGTTGTTTACACCAGATAACAATACAGAAGCACAGAAATGTGAACTTGCTGCCGTGAACGTCTTTCGTAAAAACGAACTGGAAATGGTCACGATTCAGTACCAGCAGATGCGTAACTGGCTGGCCAGTTTCCCGTTCGTTATGCAGGAGGGAATGTGGGAGGATCTTAAAACGACGGGTGCCACATTACGTGGAAAATCATGGAATGCGGTAAGCCTGATGCCTGTGGTAGCCGAACGTCAGTTGTCACGTGGAGGAATGCCGCTGCCGACCTATCGCAACCAGGTAGCCTTCTTCGATATGTTCGACGAAGAAAATGGCAGTACCAACTTCAACATTGCTGTCACGGGAACATCTGGTGCTGGTAAATCATTCCTGACACAAAGTATTCTCCGCGATGTGCTGAACGCAGGTGGATTTGGCTGGGTTATTGATATGGGTGACAGCTACAAGAACTACTGCCTGCAGGCCGGTGGTGTGTATCTGGATGGTGCTCAACTTCGTTTTAATCCGTTTGCCAACGTCAGAGACATCAAGCTTTCAGCAGAAGGGATTGTTCGACTTCTTGCGGTACTGGCAAGCCCGACCGAACCACTGGATGTCGTTTGTGAAGCAATACTGAAAAAAGCGGTCATGCACGCCTGGGAACAAAAGCAAAACCGGGCACGTATAGATGATGTTTATAACTATCTGACCAGTGAGGATGTTAATACCGCGTTTGCAGACAAACCGACCATCATTGCCCGAATGGCTGAACTGGCCATGTTGCTGGAAACCTACTGTACCTGGGGGGCTGATGGCGAATACTTTAATGCCGACAAACCTACTCTTGATGACGAAACCCGTTTTGCTGTGCTGGAGCTTCTGAGTCTGGAAAACAAGCCGAAGTTACTTTCCTCTATCCTGTTTTCTCTCATCCTCGCGATTCAGGAAAAGATGTACCACAGCCCGCGAGATCTCAAAAAAGTCTGCATTATCGACGAAGCCTGGCGACTGCTCGGTGGTTCTAATCCTCATGCTGCCCGCTTTATCGAAACTGGTTACCGTACTGTTCGCCGACATCGTGGTGCATTCATTACGATTACTCAGGGCATCAAAGACTTCAGTGCCGGTAAGGAAGCTGAAGCAGCATGGAACAACAGTTCGACCAAAATCACGCTGCTGCAGGATACGAAGGCATTCAAACAATACCTTTCCGAAAATCCGGATCAATTCTCGGACATGGAAAAGGAAGTTATCCGTGGTTTCCAGCCGGCAATTCAGACCGATTACAGTTCATTGCTTATCAGTGCCGGCGAATACAGCTCCTTCCATCGGTTGTTTGTTGATCCTGTTACTCGCGCCATGTTCAGTTCCCGTGGTGAGGACTTCGCATATATGCAGAACGCTCAGAAAGCAGGGGCCACATCAGAGGAGGCCGCCTATTTGCTGGCAGAGAGGAAGTTTGGAGACGAACTTCATGAACTTGAAGAATGGGTGGAAGCGGCATGAGTGACAGTAACGAAAAACCGTTCAGCGGCGGCACAGTGCGACACGGCGTAACAATGTCGGGCTGGCTTAGTTCCAGGAGTGTAAAACTTGCTGCCTGTGTGCTGGCCTCTCAGATGGTGCTGACAGGAATAACAGGGGCTTACATAAAACTCACAGCCCCGGAAATTGTGGTTTTCGACATGAAAGGCACGATCGACCTTTTCATGCAGCAGTCAGCACAACTGCAGCTCGATGAGGACAAGGCGAAAGCACTGACAAGCCGTTTCAACACGGCGATGTCCGATAGCCTGAATGAGTGGCAAACCTCGCATAACGCTATCATCCTGGTGAAACCTGCTGCTGTCAGCCCGTTACCGGATATCACGACCGAAATCCGTAGCGATATCGCCCGCCGTACTCAGGAGGGACAGTGAATAAACGATTTGCACTGACAGCCCTGGTACTACTGGCTCTGTCAGCCAGTAGCGGTGCGAAAGATCTCGGTACCTGGGGAAATGTGTTTGAACCTGCCGAACAGGACATGCTGGATTTTATCCAGAACCGTCTGAAGGGGATGGAGCAGAGCGGTGAACTGGACAAATTGCGTGCAGAAGCCGTTGACCGGGTGAAGAAGAATGCCGTCCGGCCACCTGCTGTCAGTGGACTAACCAATGCTGAAAAATACCGCAGCTTTGCATTTGATCCCACGTTTACCGTCCAGGAAACCGTGACGGATATGCAGGGAAATGTTATTGCGCGCAAAGGGGAGCAGGTGAATCCACTGGATAAAGTTCCTTTCAATCAGGTTTTGTATTTTATCGATGGTGATAATAAAGATCAGATGGAATGGGCCAGAAAGGAGATTGCCGGTAAGACGAACGCGAAGGTAATTCTGGTTAAAGGCAATATCAAGAATACCAGCGATAGCCTGAATGAACGTATTTACTTCGACCAGTCAGGAACCCTCACGCGGAAATTTGGCTTCTCAAACATCCCTGTTCGAATTTCGCCCGATGGCCGTGTACTGAAAGTGGAAGAAATTCCGGTATCAGGAGTAAAAAAATGACCGCAACAACGTTAGGTGATTTGTTTCCCGAAATGCGCACTGTCGTTACCTCACGCGAAAGACAGCGTAATTTCCCCCGTAAACTCCCCGGCAAATCTGTAAATAAGCACAACCGTCAGGGAACGGCAGACAAACTTAAGGCTTTATATCCGGAGGTTGCCTCCTGGAGTCCGGTACTGGTGACGAAGGCATGGTTTAACTGGCTAAGAGCAAATCAGATGGAGCTGGTCGAACCGGAAAACAGAGATGAGCGTTTTCCTGAATACCTGGTTGCTCTGATGCTATCGCATATGAAGGAGACTGAGTCATGGACATAGAGTGGCCAAAATTTCTGTTTTTGATTATTTTGATCGTAATACTGAACGGCTGCCTTTTTTTCTTTTCGGTAATGAAAAAAGATAGTCAGGACAGAAATGTCATTGTTCCACAGCCATTTTCCGAGGATGCACCTCCTGTGATGGGGGAGTGGGAAAAATGTGCTTATCCTCTTACTCAGGTGATAGTCAGTGTGAATGCACAACCACACACGATAACTCGCGACCTGGTGTTTTGTCTTGAACGCGCTGCCGACAGTATCACGAACAACGAACTGCCAGTGGATGCTGAAGGATGCCATTATCGTGGTGATTATGGAAATACCGGTTTAACATTTCCTGAATACTCTGCTCACTGGCATGTGCACGTTCGTTTGTGCTTTGACCCCCCCGGTTTTTTCCCGGATGCAGCGGGTTCTGCGTTACCCCCCTGGATCAAAATGGCTGGCTATCTTGCTGAAGGGAGTCTGGCCCGCCATATCGTCGTTATTGTCCAGGGAACGCGGCAAACTTCTCGTAAATCACTTTCCCGGTATCTCATTAAGGCTGCGAACGCAATCGCCACCGGCGCGACCGAGGACGCTGAGTCTGACGATGATTACGGCTACGCATTTATTGTCGTTCAGCCAACACCACTCTGACGATTTACCCCACTTGATATCAACATGTCTGGCATCTGGACGTCGCTCTGCGCTCAGCCAGCTCCCCGTTTTTGTTTAACCCAGACAAGGTAACTCCATGAAAAAAGACCCTGAATGTGAAAAGGGCCGGAATAATACTATCTCGTCACTACGTCATGATGAAGGCTCAGCCAGATGGCTGGATGAGATCCTCAATGAGAATCCGCTCTACAAACCTTCTGCCGTAATGCGTGGTGGCATTCTTGCCCTGTATGAAATGACACAGGAACAGCGACTGGCCATCATTATGAAAGCGGCCGCCAGTGCTAAAAACCACTGATATTTTCCAGCCCCAGCAGCTCTGATGGTGGCACATCCGGAGATCCCCATGACCTACTCTGAACCTGTAAAAGCGGTTGCAGTGATCCGTGACCATAACGGATTCTGGACTCACCCACACTACTTTAAGCCTTCATGTGATGAGGCCTCCCAGGCCGATTTCAATGAATGGTTACGCATGAATCAACTTGTCTGTGCACTTCGCTGGCTGGAAAACGATGCGCCTCCGCAGGTTATTGAAGCCTGGGAAAACGGAGCATCTGATATCAGTGAATGGCAGCCTTCTGTTCCTTCAGAAGATGGCTGGTTTATTGGTTCAATACATGACACTGAAGACGGTCCGGTTTGTGTGTGGCTTCGGGGGAGAGCATGAGGCGCTTTGTCTGGTTCGCCACATTACTTCTGGTGCTGGTTTGTACACCGTCTCAGGCTTTTGCCTCCAGTAATGCTGGTGAGGGGCGATGGGTAAATCCAATTTCCGATATCTGTTGGAAGTGCATGTTCCCGATGTCAATTGGTAACATCAAGCTCGCCTCCGGTCCGCTGCCTGACACCAGTAATCCCGCGTCTCCCATACAAATTTGCCCTGTTGGAATCCTCTACCGTATTGGGCTGGCGATTGGATTCTGGGAACCGATGGCGATGGTTGATGTGACCCGTGAACCTGGCGTTATGGTGAACATGGGCGGATTTAAAATTGATCTCGGTCGGACAGGAACAGGAACTGCTGGTCAGAGTGACCGTCCTGCTGCAGGCACGTTCTACCATGTCCACTGGTACAAATACCCTCTGATTTTCTGGCTCAACATTATTACCAGTCTTGGTTGTCTGCAAACAGGGGACCTGGATATCGCTTACCTCTCTGAAATTGACCCGTTATGGAATGACAGCACGCTGTCCATGATGATTAATCCGGAAGCGTCGCTTTTCGGTAATCTGATTGCACAGGCGGCCTGCGCTGCGGATTCTGTGGCCAGCGCTGCCGGGCGCCCTCTGGCCCCTTTATTCTGGTGTGCAGGTAGCCAGGGATCGATGTATCCGATGACAGGTTTTACCAGCGGTGAGTTTTCCCCTCTGGAATCATCACTTCTTGTCAGTGAGCGTATGGCGTTCAAGATGCATCGTGAAGGCCTGGTCTGGAATTCCATTGGTGCAGATAACGCCGTCTGTAATCAGTATCCGTCTCCCATCATTCCGAAAGACCGCTGGCGTTATCAGATGGTGAACATGTTCCCTGAGAGCACAAATTGCCATGCGTTTGGTGCTACCACTCAAACCTGGGGGATTAAACATAATTCCCCAAACTCGAAAAAGAATTTCGGTTACCTCTTCTGGCGCAAGCGTAACTGCGTTTTTCTGTAAGGAATAAACAATGAAAACATTAAAGTGCCGGGTGCTGCTTTCCTGCACTCTTATATTCTGCACCCCGTTTGTATCAGCCAGTGAGCAGTCTGCTGTGTCCGTCAGGGATATGTCGTGGATCAAACAGCAACAGCAGGAGCTGGAAGTATTTAAACAGAACCTTCAGGGCCAGACATTGCCCCTCCCAATCGAGCAACAGAAACAGATTAACCGTCTTCAGGAGGATATTAACCGTCAACAACAGGCCAGCCAGAATGTGGAGAAGCGTACTTTCCCCGCCATCTATTTTGTCAGTCTGGGCCTGCCCCGTGAGGGGTTGTTACCCATGCTTCGTGATGCAAACCGTTATGGCATTCCCGCTACTCTTCGCGGGTTGGTTAACAACGATATGCGTCAGACCGCTGCGACGATATTTGAACTGGCTAAAGAAGATAAAAATATTGGTGTGCAAATAGATCCGACACTGTATTCCGAATACCGCATTACCGCCATACCTGCTCTGGTAGTGACCTGTCCGGGACATTTTGATGTGATTCGCGGCAGTCTTCCTCTCAGACAGGCCCTGGAAAGAGTGGCTGAACGTGGAGACTGTGCAGCAACAGCAAAACGGTTGTTGAAGGAGGGAGAATGAGAGCATTTTGGGGAGGGCTGATACTCCTTTTGCCGTTACTGGCCGTGGCTGATACAACCAGCGATGCTTTTAATTCTGGGGCTGAATTTGGAAAAGGAAATAAAGGGCAGGGAACTAATAGCCTGAATAATCCGGATTCAGTAACAGGAAGCATCCCTGGATATACATCAAATCCACCTGAAACAGGGTATTACGGCGGAATAAACGGAGATGATGGTGGACTTGTCAATAAGGGCATGGAAGGGTTATTGAACAGTAATGCTGGTCAGGCAGTTATCGATGCCGGAACAAAAAACCCGTTACCGGTTATCGATCCTAATGCTCCTTTTATTACAGCAGGTAAGGATGCAGCATCAAATGCTGACGGAATGATCAACGGAACCGGAAATCCTCAACAATGTCAGGAAACGAACGTTTCAAAGTCTGAATTCGAGAAATACACCTGCGAGCGTGACGCCTGGATAGAACAAAGCTGTAGCCGTACTGCAAAAATTGTTATTGAGGGGGATTCCACCTGGGAAACTCAGACGTTGCAATACGAACTCTACGATATACCCATGCAGGAAATTAACGGACGAAATATCGTCACCATCGTTCCCCAGGTGAGCGGGGAAATTATTCAGGCCACTTATTCATGGCAAAATAACACCGGAAATAAACCCCGTTTCTTCATGAATGTTTCCATTCTGGGGGCAGAAATTCCCTGGCACAATAAAGGCAATTACCAGAATGTCAGCTTCACACCCGTACCGGCGACGCTGACCGCCGGCGTTGCTTTTACGTCATCTCATCCGCATGAACTCAGGGACGGTTCGGGCCGACAGAAATTTTATAAACATGTCCCGATGTCTATCCGTCTGGTTCTGCGGGTGAAGAAAAATAACAGCGTACCAAAAGTGGAATGGACTGAATCCTGTGGATTTCAAAAGAGCAGAGGTGTGCTTGCAGCCAAAAGCGCTCCTGTCTTTGTATCCAGCGTCTGCTCAGAGGCCGGAGGATACAGACCTGTGACTATAGATGGTGTTGTCCAGCAGGTGTGGAGTGATTGTTGGGAGTATCTGGATCAGTATCTGGTTCAGTCAGGTTCAAATGGTACCTGCGAGCCACTGATGAATGATCCAGCGTGTACCGTGACGGGAACGCAGTGTCTGACTCAAAACGGAAGTTATTGCGAGCATGAGAGGGTTAACTACGAATGTCAGCGTAAGTTCACTTCAGGTGGAATTATCTGCGGTGGTGAATACTTTTGTAAAACGGGGGACTGCAGTGACACGGATGGCGCCGGGGACAGTGGTTTTGACGAGGCAGTGTCAAAACTGGCTGGACTGGCATCTGCGGCAGATGATGTTAAAAAGGGTCAGAATGCAATGGATGTCAGGGCATTTACCGGGAAAGTGACCAGTTGCCGCAAAGCTATTGCCGGCTTTTCTAACTGCTGTAAAGACTCCGGATGGGGCCAGGATGTAGGGCTGTCGGCTTGTAACAGTGAAGAACTGGCGCTGGGTAAAGCAAAAGCGAAAAAGATTACGGTCAGTCTTGGTGAACGCTGCGATCGTGAGGTTCTGGGTGTTTGTCTTCAGAAGAGTAAAGTTTACTGCGTGTTCGAGGGAAAACTGGCTCGTATAATTCAGGAGCAGGGGCGTCGCGATCAGCTTGGTGTTGGGTTTGGAAGCGGTAAGAATCCTGACTGTCGGGGAATCACTATCCCGGAATTGCAGAATATTAATTTTGACTTAATTAATTTTTCTGACTTCTACAGTGACCTGATGGATAACCAAAAAATCCCGGATTCATCTGTGATGGTGAAACAGGTAAAAGACCGAATCGCGGCTCAGGTACAGCAACAACAAGGTCAGGGAGGGACAAAATGAGACAACTCATAACAGCTCTCCTGGTGCTGACGGTCAGTTTGCCTGCAACAGCAGATGAGATTGTGAAACCGGCAGCTCCCTTTACCGGCTGGTTCTGGTACAACGAACCGAAAACCCCGCCTGAAAAGCCACAAAAACAACAACAACCCGCGCCGCCAGTCATTCCTGACCTCAGCAAAATGACTGCCCAGGAACAGGCAAAGGTACTCAGAGGATACACAATGGAGGCGCTTAATCGCGCCATCCTGTATCCGACAAGGGAAAATACAGCCACATTCCTGCGTTGGCAGAAATTCTGGACTGACAGGGGATCAATGTTCAGCCAGTCTTTTGCGGCTGCCCAGTTGAGTCATCCGGATCTCGATTACAATCTTGAGTATCCGCATTACAACAGTATGGCTCCGTTTGTTCAGACGCGAGATCAGCAGGCACGGCAGCACGCGGTAGCTGAGATGTCACAACAGTATGGCCTCTTCTATTTTTACCGTGGCAGCGACCCCATTGATGTACAGATGGCCGGTGTTGTTGCTGATTTTGCTAAATCCAATGGAATATCACTGATCCCCGTATCGGTGGATGGACAGGTTGCAGCCTCCTTACCACAAAGCCGCCCTGACTCAGGTCAGGTCCGTTCTATGAACATTACGCATTTCCCGGCACTGTTTCTGGTTGATCCCAAGAAGAAAAACTATCGCGCATTGTCCTACGGCTTCATGACGCAGGATGAACTTGCCAAGCGCTTTCTTAATGTATCCAACGGGTTCAGACCCGCCTCTTAAGGATTTTCCCGTGAATAAATTTGCATATATACGTGCCGCGCGCACGTTGCGGCGTGTCGCATTTTTTTCTCTGGTGACGGCGCCCTCTCTGGTGCTGTTTTTCCTGTTTATCACACTTTCATTTAACAACTCGATTGCCGGCAGCTTCCTTTCGACTGCCCGGTCCCTTATCGCTGATGCTCCGGATGGGATGGTCAATATCTCTGTGTGTGACAAACCGAAGATATCTCACGATGACTTACCTGATGAACGGGCCATTCCATCCCTGTCCGCAGAGGATAACGTTCTGCAACAGTCTTCACCGATGTTTTTAGCAACATGCCTGACCGGACGGAAACCAGCCTCCGAATGGCAAAAGGAAACTGATAGCACCATACGACAACTGTATCTGCTGTCTGTGGTTATGGGGTTATTTGTCTCGTGGTTATTCAGTGGCGCGCTCATCCCTGCTCGTTCTATCTTCAGGAGAATGAAATCATGAAATCATGCTTTGTGAGACTGGTTCATCTCCTGTGGTGGGGTGTGGCAGCAAAGTGCCTGGATTATCTGGTTGCAGCGCCGGTGACATTCACCCAAAACCTGTTGATTTGGACCTGTTACCTGATGTGGGCACTTGCAGTGACACTCATGACAATCGCATGCGTACATGAATGGCAAACTGAAGATTGTAACCTTTCAAATAAGGGAGGTACTGCATGATCGGTAAAGTCGCCGCCAGCCTGTTGATGGTGTTTCCCCTGATAACCAGTGCCAGTGTTCGGGATGAACTTGCCGCAATGGATGAGGCTAAAATAAATTCTCCGGAAGTTGTTGCCCTGACAAAACAATCTCCCGGGACGAAACTCAGTCTGATGACATTACCTGACGGTCGTCAGGTTAATATGAAGGACTATGCGGTTGTATTGTTTATGCAAGCACATTGTCAGTACAGCGCAAAATTCGACCCTCAAATCAAAGAATGGGCCGATCAGCACGATATCAAAGTTTATCCTTATACGCTCGATGGAGGCGGTGATCCGTCATACCCCTCGCCAATGATACCACGCAAGACAGACCCTGCTTCCCCTATAGCAGATGAGATTGTCACCTTCTTTGGTAACGGTCTGCCGATTGCCACACCGACGGCCTTCATGGTGAACGTCAACACGCTCAGGGCTTATCCACTAACGCAGGGTGTGATGGATATTCCTGTTCTTGAAAGTCGGATGGCCAGCCTCATACAAGCTGACCTCGACAATGTTGATCCGAAAACGCTGCCCCCCATGCCGGCAAGTGCGCAGGTCACTCCTCAGTAATAAAACCGGACTACAAAATGACTACACATTCGTATGCGTTCTCGCGTACCGAGCGCGTCTGGCTTCTTTTCAGCGTGACGCTGCTGGTATCCGCGACAATTTATGGCTTCCTGGTTGCCCGACTTGCAGGGGGGCTTTCAAAATCTGAGCTGAGTACCTTTCTGCAGAACATACCGGTACTGCTCTTAATCTCACTGAGCACAGGTTTTATGGCTTGTACTGCCGGACATTATGCGTTGCGGATTTCGCTTCAGAAACCAGCTTTCAGGAGGCATGGGCATGATTAAGTCGCTGGCAGTAGCCACAGGTATTTTTTTTATGGGCCTGTCAGTATCCCCTGTCCGGGCCGATGTAAATGGTGATCTGAACGGATTTTTTGGCAGTCTGGGGTACAGCGGAAACGTCTCGCAGGCGCAGGCATGGCAGGGACAGGCTGCGGGTTACTTTTCAGGTGGTTCGGTGTATCTGCGAAATCCGGTTAAAAACGTACAACTGATTTCGATGCAGTTACCCTCCCT
This sequence comes from Citrobacter sp. RHBSTW-00599, assembly GCF_013784065.1. NCBI lineage: Bacteria > Pseudomonadati > Pseudomonadota > Gammaproteobacteria > Enterobacterales > Enterobacteriaceae > Citrobacter > Citrobacter sp. RHBSTW-00599. The sequence goes on from NZ_CP056718.1 coordinate 112,266, forward strand.
CAATGCCGGCTGCGGTGGCATTGATGCCTATCTTGGTGCATTCAGCATGATTAGCGGTGAAGAAATTCAGCGCTTTGTTAAACAGATCATGAGCAACGCGCTGGGATATGCCTTTGACCTTGCTTTGCAGACGATGGTCCCGGAACTGAAACAGGCTAAGGACTTCCTGCAAAAACTGGCCAGCGATGTGAACTCAATGAATATGAGTTCGTGTCAGGCAGCACAGGGCATCATAGGAGGGTTATGGCCGGTAACACAGGTGTCACAACAAAAGATCTGTCAGGACATTGCCGGTGAAACCAATATGTTTGCGGACTGGGCTGCATCGCGTCAGGGGTGTACGGTCGGCGGGCAGAGCGACAGTGTGACGTCGCGGGCCGGAGATAAGCAGAAAGACCAGGTGTTGAAAAACAAGAATCTCATCTGGGATTCACTCAGCAAAAATGGATTATTGAGTGGTGACCGCGCCCTGAAAGAACTGGTGATGAGTACCGTCGGCTCAATCATTTTTAACAGGAATGGTGATGTCACTATTCTTACGCCGCTGGTTGATAACCGTGACCTGATAAAAGTCCTGATGCGCGGTGGTACAGCGAAAGTATACGGATGTGATGAAGCCTCACTCTGTCTTAATCCGGTCGTCACCAACCTCAGTATTTCTGAATCAAGCGCTCTTGTTACCCTGGTTAAAAACCTGATGATCTCCATGCAGAACAAACTTGTAGATGACAGGCCGTTGACCGACCAGGAAAAAGGGTTTGTGAACACCACGTCGGTCCCGGTACTGAAATATCTGACCAACGCTCAGAGCATGGGAATGAGCGCGACCTATCTGCTGCAGGTGTCGGATTTTATCGCGCAGGATCTGATGATTCAGTATCTCCAGGAGCTTGTTAAACAGGCCAGTATGTCCCTGGCGGGTAAAAATTTCCCGGAAGAAGCCGCCGCGAAGCTGCGTGACAACGTTATTCACGCGCAGGGGCTTCTGGCTGACATGAAACTGCAGTCAGCTGCAGATCAGAATGCGCTGGATGGTATCGACCGCAATATGCAGTACCTGCAACAGCAGGTATCCACCATCGTTTCCGGCTCATACCAGAGCAACTACCATTGGGGTGATCGCTGATGCTTGAGATTTACACCATTTACGGTGGGGGGATGTGGAAAACGGCGCTGGACGCCGTTGTTACCCTCATCGGATCCAGTACATTCAGTACGCTGCTGCGTATGGCGGGAACCTTCGGGGTACTGGCTGCGTTGATCATGTTTATCAAACAACGTAACCCGATGTTGTTTGTGCAGTGGCTGGCTGTTTTCATGATTATTACCACGATTTTGTTAGTTCCGAAGCGTTCCGTTCAGGTGATCGATATATCTGATCCTGCAGCTGTCTGGAAAACCGATAATGTTCCGGTTGGACTGGCTGGTATTGCCTCTCTGACGACAAGTGTCGGCTATAAGATGACTTCGTTATACGATTCTCTGATGGCTCGCCCGGACTCAGTAACCTACAGCAAAACGGGGATGCTTTTTGGTTCACAGATAGTGGCCGAAACAAGTGACTTCACGACACAGAACCCGGAACTGGCACAGATGCTGCCGGATTATGTGGAAAACTGCGTAATTGGTGACATTTTGCTGAACGGGAAATACACCGTGAATCAGCTGCTTAACTCGTCCGATCCGCTGGCGCTAATCACCAGTAACCCAAGCCCGTTGCGTGGAATATTTAAAACATCCTCCACAACGAGGCAGTTTATAACCTGCCAACAGGCAGCTGCGGAAATTAAAACGCTGGCCAACGTTGAAGCTAATCCTGGCAGCGCCACGTTTACCTGGCTGACGCAGAAGATATTCGGCAATAAAATTAATGGAGCAACACTGCTTTCCAGTGCGATGGGGGACAGCTACGGCTTCTTTTATGCCGGAGGAATGACTGCCTCGCAGATTATGAAGAACAATATCACCAACAGCGCGATACGACAGGGAATTAAAGGGTTCGCAGCCCGTTCGTCAGATACCGCAAACTTGCTGAATCTGGCGACAGAGAATGCGGCCACTAAGCAACGGCTCAGTTGGGCATCAGGGAACGAACTGGCAACACGCACACTGCCATTTGCTCAATCATTGCTTATGTTGATCCTGGTGTGTCTTTTCCCGTTAATGATTGCTTTAGCGGCCACTAACCACGGTGTATTCGGCCTGAATACACTGAAAATATACGTGAGTGGTTTTATCTATTTCCAGCTATGGCCAATCATGTTCGCCATCCTTAACTACGCCTCAAATTACTGGTTGCAGTCGAAAACTGGAGGGACGGCACTCGTCCTCTCTAACAAAGATATTGTGGCGTTACAGCATTCGGATGTGGCAAACCTGGCCGGATATCTTTCACTCTCGATTCCTGTTCTCTCGTTCTACCTTACCCGGGGCGCGGCGGCAATCGGATCACAGGTTGCAGGAGGTATGCTTAGTTCGGCGGCCTTCACGGCTGCAGGTGTATCTTCCACGACTGCAGATGGAAACTGGTCGTTTAACAATATGTCGATGGACAACGTAAACCAGAACAAAATGGATACAAACCTGGTACAACGTCAGGGCCAACAGACATGGCAGGCTGATAATGGTTCTACACAGACAATGACTGCCGGTGGCCATACTGTTATTGATGGCTCTGGTGCTATGTCTAATCTCCCGGTGAATATGAAACTCAGCCAGCTGGCCAGCAGTGGATTTCAGGAATCAGCGCGTCAGTCGCAGGTTCAGGCACAAACAGCACTGGATGGCTATAACCATAGCGTGACTAGTGGCTGGTCTCAACTGTCGCAGTTATCTCGCCAGAGTGGTACCAGTGACAGCCTGAGTTCAGGCAGTGAAAACAGCCAGGCAACAAATGCCACACGTGGCGCAAGTATGATGATGTCCGCTGCGGAGAGCTACGCCAAAGCAAACAATATCTCCACGCAGGAAGCATACAACCAGTTGATGTCTAAATCACAGGAAGGCAGCTTTAATGCGGGTGGTAAAATTTATGGTAAAGCAGATATTGGGGATTCAGCTATAGGCAAAATTGGCAAATGGACTTTGGGTGCCAGCGGAGGTGTGGAGGGGCATACGGGGGTTGAGTACAAAGGGACTGATGGGAGTTCACACGGAACACAAAATACTAACTCCAGTACGCAAGATCTGCGACATGACAAGAACAGCCAGGCAGTTAATGACTTCCGTCAGGGTATGGATATGGTTACCAGTAGCCGAGTGAGTGATGGCTCAAATCATACGGAGAATGCGGCAACCAGCAATGTTCAACAATTTGCAGCCACGCTTAATGATGCGGAAAGTAAGTATCATCAGTACACAACCAGTTCGACACAGAGCGATGAGTTCAGCCGTATGGCCACTATTGCACAGAATCAGAGTGCAAGCCTGGATACCAACTACACTCAGGAGTTTGTGGATTGGGCGGCTAATAAGTATGGCGACAAAGCACAGAGTATGCTGACAAGTGCCCCAAGTGCGCGTGAAGCGGCAATGGAGTTTGTGAATGAACGTCTGAAACCTGAAATTACCGGAGATTATCAGCAGGGTCGTTCAGACCTTGTAACCGGTTCAGAGCATGAACCATTCAGTGGTAAACATATTGTGCATCCTGCTCAGAGTAATCAGCAAATGACAGGAGCTGCAGATACACAAGGGAGTGGGCATTACAATATGTCAGAAAGTTCAGAAGGGGTAATTAGTGCATCTTCTGGCGACTCACATTTATATGGGAGTAATAGATTGTATGGCGATCAGAACATGCCATTAAGGCAAGATACTTCTGCCCGAGCAAATGAATCGTCCTTAGCAGATTCAGGACATAGTTACAGCGATGGACAGACAATGAGAAGTGCTGAGAATCATAGTGGCCATACTAGAAATCAATATGGTGGTGAAGAATACCGTTCAGCCCCAGTAGTTAACAATCATCGTGGTGAAAACCATTCGGTAGGTAGCAGCGAGTATGCCTCTGAAACTGAACAAGTAAGTACGGCGATAAACATCACCTCTGACAGAAATGCCGCGGGCGGGCGTATCACAGGCAATGATATGTCTGATTCTTTCAAGGAAAATCAGCAAAGATTGCGTGAACAGGCTGGAAAGACTTTTGAGCCTCAAAATGACTTGAAACGTAGGGCTGCGGAACAAAGATCTGATAATCTGCATAATATCAACGATTCTGCTGATGAAATTGCTAAAAAACAATCCACTGTTCAGACATCCAGTGGTATATTAAAAGGAGAACAAGAAAACGCTCAGGGTAAATTTGCCTCGGGTTATGAAACTGAGAAGGGAAAACAAAATTTTATCCCTACGGACCCGAGCGTAGAAGATGTTCAAGCCAGGTTGGCTGAATTGCGCAAAAAAGCAGGGTGATAGGAGTGTGCATAGTGATTACACAGGCAGATGTAAATAATGACATTCGAATGTTGGCTGAAAGTATTGAAGACTATAATAGACCATTGATTAGTCCTTTACATGCTTTGAAACTAAGTATGCTATTGCCTCTGAGTTGTGCCGCGGTTTATGCGCTGGCTGTCATGTGGACTGTATATAGTTTCGTGCCTCATATTGATCATTTCGACAATATGACCACTTTGACTGGTGAATATGGATTTATTCTTGCGGCTAGCTCCTTAGCTCTGGTTTTTTCATTATTTATCGGAATGGCGTTGTATGGCCCCGCTCTAGCCTATTTATCTCTTAGCAAAGAGGCAAGAGCTAAGTCTTTAATCATAGGGCGATTAAAAAAAATAATTTCAAAGTTTGCAGTGTTCTTTTTCTTATGTAATACATCTGTGGCTATAATATCTGTCGAGACTCCTTGGGTTTTAGTCTTATCACCAGTAGCTATTATGCTTCCTTTTTTAATTATGCAAACCGTTGTTAGCGCCGAAATGACCAGATATGGCATTGGTCCCATATTAGGAAAGCTGAAGAGTATAAGTCAGAAAATTTAAACGATTAGGTCCCATTATTGGCAAGTTTGCGGTTATCACATTTATAGGTGATATCCGCATCAGTGATGCTGTTTCTTGTGCATTTGTCTAAATTTTAATTAACCTTTTCTATTACATTATCTTCAGTTTCCCCTTCTAATTAATTAATTTACATCATTAATTGTGTAGCATTTCTAATGCTGTATTTTAATGTCGAACTTATTGGGGAGTGTTAGGAAAAATCCTAGACTTATGTTCTGTATCAATGAATTCAAAAATGAAATTCAGGATAAATGATGTGCTTGTAAAACAAACAGGATAAACCATGAAATTAAAACAGTATGCAGTTGTCACTTTAGTTGCCTCTACCCTGGTACTTTCGGGCTGTGGAGCCATGTCCACTGCTGTGAAAAAGCGCAATCTTGACGTGAAGACCCAGATGAGTGAAACCATCTGGCTGGAACCATCTTCAGAGAAGACTGTTTATCTCCAGATTCGCAATACGTCCGACAAAGACATGTCAGGCCTGCAGGCGAAAATTACCAGTGAACTGGCCGCAAAAGGTTACCGGGTTTCCAGTTCTCCTGATACGGCCTACTACTGGATTCAGGCCAACGTTCTGAAGGCTGAGAAAATGGACCTGCGTGAATCGCAGGGCTTCCTGAAAACGGGCTACGAAGGAGCCGCGATGGGCGCAGCTCTTGGTGCAGGTATCACTGCGTATAACTCAAGTTCTGCAGGGGCCACACTCGGAGTTGGCCTAGCCAGCGGTCTGATCGGTATGGCCGCTGATGCGATGGTTGAAGATATTAACTACACGATGGTGACCGATCTGCAAATCTCTGAGCGCAGTAAAGCCACTGTCACAACGGATAATATTGCCGCTTTGAAGCAAGGAACTTCTGGAGTTAAGGTGCAGACGAGTACTGAGCAAGGTAACAGGGCAAAATATCAGACCCGAGTAGTGTCCAATGCCAATAAGGTAAACCTAAAGTTTGAAGAGGCGAAACCGGTTCTGGAAGCACAGCTAGCTAAGTCTATCGCTGGCATTATGTAACCTACTTTAATTAAGTTGTTGTCCTGAATCAGTATTGTCTTAGGAAAGAACATGAAGAAACTTAAGTTTTATTATGTCTTGATTTCAACGGTTGCGATACTCTCTGGCTGTTCTGGTAATAACCAAACTGAATTTAGTTCAGTTACATCAGCTGCCGATCAATGTACCTCGGTTGTCCATTCGTCCTCTTTGGGTAAAAATGGAAAAACTACACTCAGAGCCATCAAGAAAATAGATTCTTATTATGTACGAGTGGGGGATTCAACAACACAATTCCTCGTATTAGAGGATATCCCATATGTTGAATCCGAGATTCTGGATAACGGAGACCCTGGATCGGCATGGCGACGGTGCATGCAGGAGAAAGGTATCGTTTTTGGTTCTAAGAGTTAGCTACCTGTAACAAGAAAGTCTACCGCACTGACGATGAGATCTCTCATCTCAGGGCGGTAACTGTGAATATCCTCCTCATCAAGCTCATGAAGATAGACCGTCTGAATCAGCTGCGTCATCAGAATATATCGTTCACCATCGATGTTAACGACGGGATTAATCTTGCTCATTCCAGGTAATGACTGGCGCCATCTGACAAAAGGAATGATGACCCGTGTATTGAGATCGATTAACTGATCGGACTGCGCAATGACGAAATACGGATATTCCGGATTGTCCAGTCTTCTGAATACGGTCCCCTGATTCATTTGAAGACTCTCAGTGCTGCACTGCTGCCGGGAATAATATGTTCAGCAGTAAATTTGTTCATAGCATCAATAGCCGCTTTGTTTTCCTGTCTCCATCTGGCCTGACGTTCGGCACGGACCACGTCTTCAAGAGCAGAATTAAGGGCTGCTGAAAGATTGATGTTAAGCATCTTCGCTTCGTCCACCAGGGCGGCATCCAGCGAAATATTGGTGCTTCTTTTGCGCGACCGCATAGTCGTATTCATTGTTAAATCCTCTGCGCATTATGTATGCGCATAAATATAGCGCATTTATGCTCCAGAGCGTAAGTGCCTGTCGTTATTCCTGTGATATTTCGCTTCCTCACATGACTGCACAGGCGCAGTCATGTCTGCGGCGAGCGCTGGAATCTCTTTTTTTAACCAACCGTTTATCCCGTTGCCGTTCTGGCGATGCGATTACTGCCGGGTAAATTCTATGAGCTTTGCAGGTAAAAATCTCACTCAGGGTGGGCAGATGACTGCCTATCGCTGGCGCATGTTCTTTCAGGTCAACAACTGGATAGGATTCTGGATCTTCATCCTTTTTGCTGTGCTGGCAGCCGTCATCTTTTTCTTACGCATACCACAGGAGGTTTTCGATAACGGCTCACTGTGGTGGTTTTCCAGCATTAACAGCAGCTTCATCAACCTGATGCCGCCGGGCACTCCAAAACTCTATGACATCCATTACTGGTATGCCGCCACTCAGACGCAGATGGTTCTGAAAATGACCCTGCCACAGATACTCACAGACCCTTACATGACGGCTATGGGGGAGCAGTTTTTCAATGAACTGCAGTGGGCCGTGCTGGTCAGCGGTGTGTTCAGCATGTGTGTATTCGTGGGCATCGCCTGGTACATTGCCGACATTGGCCGCAAGGAAAGTGAAGACCAGTATATTTCCGGCATGCAACTGACGGAAAACCCGGCCGAGGTGAACCGGCTACTGCGTAAGAGTGGAGAACTGTCCGACTTACGTGTGGGTGAATTACACATGGTCAGGATGGCCGAAGTAATGAACTTCCTGATCCACGGCACGATTGGCGTGGGTAAGTCGACTCTTATTCGCTGGCTGCTGGAGTTCATCCGAAAACGTGGCGATCGGGCCATTATCTATGATTCAGGCTGTACATTTACTGAAACCCACTACAACCCCCGCACTGATTTCATTCTTAACGCTCATGATGAACGCTGCGCTAACTGGGATATGTGGGGAGAGTGTGTTGATGCTGTGGACTATGACAACCTTGCAACGAGTCTTATCCCCGTTGAAGGAGAGTCCGACCCCTTCTGGGTATCCAGTTCCCGGACCATTTATGCTGACCTGGCCATAAGGATGTCTGCTGACCCGGAGCGCAGCATTGAGAAATTTCTCAAGACATTGTTGTCCCTCAGCATGAAAAGCCTGCGTGATTATCTGGCCAACACCCCATCGGCCAACCTGGTTGAGGAGAAAATTGAAAAGACCGCCATATCGATCCGTTCAGTAGTCACCAACTATGCCAAATCACTGCGATACCTGCAGGGACTGGATGACGGTACCAAACCCCCGTTTACCATCCGCGAATGGATGACACAGTCGAAGTACGACAGCAGTTGGCTCTTTATTTCCACACAGGCCCGACACCGCAAAAGTGTCCGGCCTCTGATATCTCTCTGGTTATCACTGGCCACTATGTTTTTACAGAGTATGGGGGAGAACAGCGACCGGCGAGTGTGGTTTATCTGTGACGAAATTCCCAGCCTTCAGCGCATCCCCGAACTGGCAGAAACGATGGCTGAAGCGCGTAAATTCGGCGGCTGTTTTGTCCTGGGAATGCAGAATATGGCACAGATGATCCACGTTTATGGTCGTGAGCTGGCCAAAAGTATATTCGACCTGATGAACACCCGCATGTATGGCCGTTCCCCAAGTGCGGAGATGGCCAAAGTGGTGGAAGAGGAACTGGGGCATCAGCGTAAACGAAAAATTCGTGAACAGAACAGCTACGGTCTGGATCAGGTCCGTGATGGTGTGTCGTTGGGTAAGGATGAGGTTAACGACCCAATTGTCGATTACGACCAGATTATGCGTCTGCCTAACCTGAGTTTTTATGTCCGTATGCCGGGTGAATATCCGGTTGTCCGACTGAAACTCAAATTCCGGAAGCCGAAAAAACATCAACCCGGGCTGATTGAAAGAAACATTCGCGATGCTCTGAGTCCCGAACTGGAAAAGGTGATTCAAAAAAATGAGCGTGCCGCTTCTGCTGCCGGTCTGACTTTCCCGACCGGGGATGAAATACTGGAAAAGTCGGGTGCTAATACAGCTGCATCCGGAGGCGATACAGCCATTACTTCCCGGCCCTCAGCCATTGTGACAGAAAAAGAAACGCCACCTGCAGACGTTACTCCTGTCCGGGCCACAGAACCGGAGTCGAAGCAGGAACACATTGTTTCGCCATCAGTAATTCCCGAAAAAAAATCTCATGTCGTGAAGGTTTCCTCCGTTGAGAAAAATAATGTTTTCCCACTGCCTTTTACCCGGCATGCGCCACAGGAAATACCGACGCCCTCAGTTTCTGTTTCTGCAAATGACTCTCCGTGTTCTGGGGAACCAGCCATTCCAGTTGTGCCCGATCCTGTTGTTCAGGACAGCACTCTGCCGGCGGCATTGCGCAGTCTCCGCCATCGTACATCCGGTACTGAACAGCCTGTTGCCTCAGCCCTGGATATGTTGCAAAAGGCGCGCCAACGGCCTAACGCATCAGGGAGCGATCAGCAGGGAGATGAGAGCGCGGCAGGGGAAACGCTGAACCTGGATGCACGAATCACCCCGAATAGTGATGGGGGAATAACGGTCACGACGTCGGGAAAAACAGCCCGGACAGACACCAGTCCGGAAACACACCAGACAAATAAACGTCTCGCGCAGGACGAAGAAAATATTTTATTGCATCGCAATCCCGACGATCCGGGTTATGGCGAACACGATCAACATTATGACGACAGAGAGCCTGAATTATGATGTCAGTCGCCCCTATTGGCTCGGCAGCCGATGCTGCTGGCTACTACAGCCATTCAGATAACTATTATTTCCTCGGTAACCTGCAAAGCCTCTGGATGGGGGAAGGCGCTGACGCGCTGGGCCTCGATGGTCAGATCAGGGGGGATGACCTGACAGCCGTACTGGAAGGGCGTTTGCCTGATGGTTCCCGCCTGGGTAAAGAAATTAATGGCAACCATGTACACCGGCCGGGCCACGATCTTACTTTTTCAGCTCCCAAAAGCGTCTCAATACTGGCACTCATTGGGGGCGATAAGGAGATGCTGGAAGCCCATAACCATGCCGTTCGTATTGCTGCAGGTTATGTTGAGAAGCTGATTTCTGCCCGTGATACAAAAGACGGGATCACTTCCATCGTTCATACCGGCAAAATGGTGGCGGCGGCATTCACCCATGATACATCCAGAAATCTTGATCCCCAGCTGCACACGCATCTTCTTGTGGCCAACATGACAGAACAGGATGGTAAGTGGAAAGCGCTGGCTACTGACTATATCCATAATGCCGGTTTTATTGAGACGGTTATGAAAATGCAGGTGACGCTCGGGAAAATATACCGCAGCGCACTGCGAAGCCGTGTGGAGGCGCTGGGCCATGAGGTAGAAGAAGTCGGTAAACATGGCATGTGGGAAATAAAGGGGGTGCCGGAAGAAGTCAGGGAAGAATTTTCATCGCGGGGACGCGAAATTCAGGGGGCAATCGGCGCTGAGGCCACATTACGCAGCCGGGACGTGGCGGCAAAGGATACCCGAAGGGCCAAAGTTGATCCCTCCCGGCTACGCCTCATGGAGCGCTGGCTGGGGCAGATGAAAGAGAAGGGATTTGATCTCAGGGCTTACCAGGACAGTATTCAACCTTCTGAATACACAGGCCAGGAAAAGGTACCTGAAGCAGTGAACGTACTCAGAAACACTCCCGTAACGCCCGGATTAACCACCTCAACAACTACGGAACAGGAGCAGGGTAAAGTGTCGGGAGAGAAACAGGCACCTGCTCAGGCGCGTGACAGAGGAATTCATCTCACCACGAACGGTCGCTTCGAGGAACCATTACCGATTCCAGAGGTGACCGAAGCTGTTCGCCAGGCCATCTCGCAGCTGAGCGACAATAAAACACGTTTCACCTTTGGTGAACTGATGCTGACAACGGCCGAACTGAGTGAAAAACTCCCGGACATGAAAGATATTCGTGTTGCGATTGATGCGTCACTGAAAGACGGCATGATTGTACCGCTGGACAGTGAAAAAGGTGTTTTTACTTCAAGGATCCACCTGCTGGATGAGCTGTCCATTCAGGCTCTTAGCCAGGAACACATCAAATCCACAAGTGTGGTCAGTTTTACCCGACCTGAGCAGTATGCGCCGCCGTCACTGGCGGTCGTGGAGCAGGACCCACTTGTACTGATGAATGCTCCGTCAGGGGTGGCAGGTATCCGCGACCTGACGACTCAGCTCACCGGTATTTCCACGGCACTCGGTCGTGATGTTCAGGTTCTGGCCAGTTCCGCAGAACGTGCCATATCCCTGGCAAAATCAGACACACTACGTGACAGACTTATCAGCCGCCAGCATGTCCTGAGTGGCGATTTCCATCTTAAACCCCAGAGTACGCTGATTATTGAGGGGGCAGAGCGTCTTGGACTGAAAGAAACACTGGTTTTGCTGGGTGAAGCCCGCGCGCAGGATGCTCAACTGGTCTTTCTCGACAGCGCCGGGCGTCAGGCTAACGGTAATGCCATGTCGGTACTGGAGTCAGCCGGTATAAGTCGTTCCCGTCGAACAGAACCAGCACCAGGTCTGGAAGCCTCGGTGGTCAGTATCCCTGACAAACGCGAACGCTACGAATCACTGGCCACGCGCTTCGCAGAGCTGAACGGCGGTAGCGAAAACGTAACTGCAGTGGTAATCGGAAAGCGTGAACAGTCACACCTGACAGGGCTTATTCGTAATGCGCTTCAAAATGCAGGGCAACTGGCACGCGACGGTGTGGATATTGAAGCCAGACACCCTGTCTGGCTCGATCAGCGAACCCGCCGCATGCCAGGTTCTTATCGCCCCGGAATGGTGCTTGAGGACCGCAGTGATTCCAGAAATCGTCAGTCTTACGTGATTGATCGGGTGCATGAGGATACCCGTGTACTTTCACTCATTGACGGAGATGGAGTGCTTACCAGGATGAAATTAAGCGATGTCACCGCAGACTGGCGTCTTTTTAACCGGGAAACACTGAATGTGTCTACCGGTGAAAAGCTTCTGGCTGTTGCCGGTGACCGTGAACATCATCTTAAAGCTAAAGACCGTCTCGAGGTTACAGGGATCAGTGACAACGGAATAGAAATCAGACGAGGGAATGACATGCTGACGCTCCCTAAAAACCAGCCATTGTATGTGACCCATGCTTACGTCAGTGCGCCCGGTGGGCGTGATAATGACCGTGGTGTGGTTCTGGCCGCGTTGAACACTCGGGATATATCAGGTCAGACGGTTAACTCTCTGGCGCAAAGTGGTCACAGGGCGGAAATTTTTACAGCTGAAGTGCAGGACAGAGCTGAAGCACGGTTGCAGAGGATGAAAACGAATGTGTCCCCTGTGCAGTTGGTCCGCACACTCAGTGGACAGGATAACGTCAGTAGTGCGGTTGAAACCCTGCAGGACAGCGTTCGTACAGAGGCAGGGCTTGCTGTCTGGCGTGCGGTCAACGACCAGAGAACGGTGACGTTCAGCCCACTGGTTCTGGCAAAAGATGCTGTGAAATACCACCCTGACCTGGATGCCATCGGGGATGAAATTAACTCGATGCTTAAAACCGGTGAACTGTTGCAGGTTTCACTCAGCGGGGAGCCTAAGCTGGTTGCCCGTTCAACATGGGAGATGGAAAAGGCAATTCTGCGCGTTGTGGATCAGGGGAAAAACACGCAGCTACCGCTACTTGACCATGTCCCTGAAGCCGTCATGAGTGGCCTGACTGATGGTCAGAGAAAATCTACCACCCTGGTGCTTGGCAGTACCGACCAGTTTATCGGAATTCAGGGGTATGCAGGGGTAGGGAAAACCACACAAATTAAGGCTGTTATTGCCGCACTGGATACTCTTCCTGCAGGTGTACGTCCGGTACTGACAGGTCTGGCACCGACACACCAGGCAGTGAAGGAGATGAGTGATGTAGGCGTTCGGGCACAGACCATTAAATCTTTTATTGTGGAACATGAACAGGCGACCGCCGGTGGTGAGAAACCTGACTATAAAGGGCAGGTGTTCCTTATTGATGAATCTTCAATGGCAGGAAACCAGGATACAGCCGCGCTATTTCAGGCGATTGCTGCAGGGGGAGGTCGCGCTGTTTCAATGGGGGACATCGACCAGTTTGAGTCTGTCGATGTTGGCGCGCCTTTTAAACTGATGCAGGAACGCAGTCCGATGGACGTGGCCATCATGAAGGAGATAGTTCGTCAGAAAGATGCCCAGCTGCGAGGGGCGGTGCATGACATTATCGATAATCGTATTGATGCAGCCCTGAAACGAATTGAAAGTCAGCCCGGTGACCGCGTTTCGCGCGATGTGGATGCGATCGTGCCTGACAGTGCCTTTCAGGAAACGACCACGCCGGTGGATGATATTGTGGCTGACTGGACGGGCCGGACGCAGGATGCACGTGATCGCACTCTTATCATTACACAGCTTAACGCCGACCGCAGAGCAGTAAATGCCGGCATTCATGCCACGCTGGCAGAACGGGGAGAGCTGGGAGAGAAAGCGGTCAGAGTGCCTGTGCTTGAGAAAATCACGCATACACGTCATGAGTTCAACCAGACTCAGGCCTGGCAGTCGGGAATGGTGGTGAAACGTGGCGATCGTTATCAGGATGTCCTCGCCGTTGACCGTAATGGCAGAACCGTAACAGTACGTGATGAAGAAGGCCGGATTGGCCTCTATTCACCCCGGGAGCTTATTACTGGTGACGTGCAGCTGTTTCACCGTCGGGAGATAGAAGTCAGAGCCGGAGATTTACTGAAATTTACGGCGACCGATCGTGATCTGGGTCAGACAGCGAATAAGCGATATACCGTCGAATCTGTCAGTGAGACAGGTGATATCAGGCTTAAGGGCGAGAAAGGTCACACAACCATTAACCCGAAAGACGTTCGCGCACAGCAGCATATAGACTACGGCTGGGCAGTAACCGGCTATGGCGCACAAGGTGCCAGTACCGATTACGTGATAACACTGGAGGGCACAGAAGAAGGGCGTAAGGCTCTGGCTACCCGCAGGGCATTTTACATATCAGCTTCGCGTGTGAAGGAGCACGTCCAGATTTATACAGACGGTAAGCAGGACTGGATTAACGCGGTTAAATCCCCGGAGCGTGACATCAAAACCGCCCACGATGCGCTTGCGCCAGAAACACAGCGTAAACAGGCAAAAGCTATCTGGTCAATGGGGCAACCCGTCAGTAAGACGGCCATTGGACGAGCCTGGCTGCGACACCAGAACATGCATGACTCATCACTTACCGCGAAAATCATCCCGGCGACCCGACGCTTTCCGGAGCCTGCGCTCGCTCTGCCTGTCTATGATAACAACGGCAAAAGTTCAGGCCTGGCGCTGGTTTCTCTGGTTGCGAGCAATGAAGGGAGGCTGACACATGGCGAGACACGTATGGTGATGAGTGAACGTGGCCGCGGAGCGTTGTTGCAGCGAAGTAAGTCGGGGAATACGGTCGTTGTAAGTGAGCTTTCGGCTGCGCTCGATGCCGTTCGCAATCGACCGGAAGATGGTGTGTTCTGGCAGGTTGGCACTGAGTCTCTTTCTGCACAACTGATTAAAGTCAGTGGCGGAGAAAGACGTGAGAACGAAGAAATCAGTGTACAACGTGTCAGCCGTGAATCCTCAGAAATTATTCTGCCTGAAACCGAACAGAACGCCGACAAAAATTCCGCAGTCGATATCAGTCATATTCGTGAACAGGACGAAGCCCGAAAGCGTACAGAAGAGTCACTGGCGGCCGACGCCGGGAAATCATCGGGAGAAGCAGCAGAGCCGCTGTCAGTGAAGATAATTCAGCCGACCGGAGAAGAGCTGAACATCAAACCGGAGATTTATGGTGCTGATGGACAAAAAGACATTCCTGAACCCGATAAAAATATCCTCAGAAGTATCGCGTCCTCAGAGGAGCGTCAGGAGATTGATCCGGCAAAATTACTGCGTGCCGGGCAGGAGATTGATGCCGGACGTGGTGCGGATATCTCTGGTGTATCCCGCCAGGTGACTGAACTGGCCCGTAATGAACGAGATATAGCGCGACAGACAAACAGTATTGAACACGGTCGTTTACCGGAGCGTGAAGAACAGTCACTGACACGTACCATCCAGAAAGAACGCTAATCCCCATCCCCTATAGAAATCGAGAAACCGTTTATGAAGAGAACGAACTTATCCCTGTTTATCGTTGCAACATCCTGTTTTGTAAATCCAGTCGCACAGGCTTCAGCGCAGCCGTCTCCATTTACACCTGAGCAGGAAGCCAGAATTGGTGAAATTGCAGCAGACTACCTGGTGGCACATCCCGACGTGCTGGTCACGGTCAGTAAAAAACTTCAGGAACATCAACTACAGCGGGAACAGCTGCGTTATGCCGGCCGTGTGATGAACAACCAGAGAGAGTTATTGAATGATTCCGACACACCCGTTATCGGGCCAGAGCGCGCGAAAGTAGCCGTCATAACATTTTTTGATTACCAGTGCGTGTTTTGCAGCAAGCTGGCACCTGCCCTGGAAAAAGTTATGCAGACGTATCCTGATGTTCGGTATGTATTTAAAGAATTGCCAATCTTTGGTGATCGCTGGGAAAACTCCCTGAAGGCGGCTGAACGTGGATTGTCTGTCTGGAAGCAAAAGGGGGCTGAAGGGTATATGACATACCACAGTGCCATTTACAAAACTGGCCATGATGAGGGAAGACTAAGTACAAACGATATTTCAGAGGCTTCCCGTCAGGCTGGCTGGATGGGGCCGGGAGGAGAGAATTTTACCCCAGCGCTTTCCCGAAACAAGGAACTGGCAGGCAAACTGGGTCTCACCGGCACCCCGGGTATCATTGTCATGCCCGTCAGTGGTGCGTCTCCCCAAAAAATCACTGTATTCCCTGGTTTTATTCCGGCAGAAAGACTGCAGTCTGCTATCGAAAAAGCCTCCAGATAACACCATGTTCCCGGCCTGATATCGGTTTCCCGCCAGAAAACGTTGTCTGATAATGCCGGTATGTATCCTGCCAAAACAGAATCCCATTATTGCGTGCCAGGGCGGCTATCCTGCGTAACGCGCCTTGACGGATTGCCACACTCTCCTCTGGCAGTTCGAGTGTTTCTTGCTCAGCTAAACGAGATCCTATAGGTTTCTGTCACGATCCGCGATCTTTTCGTATGGAAAATTTACGAGTGAAAAGGTAAACTTCCCGGACGTACAGATGCCTTGTGGTGGGGTATTCTGTTGAATAATTTTAGATTTACGCCCTAATCCAAACTTTATTGGCTGCTTTGTGGTGAGGCAGAGAGGGGTAAAACTTTATTTCGGAAGAAATGCGGACTTCCGAAAGCAGGAACGTGGATGGGAGCGTATCCATAAGACGCTCAGGAACAGGTGACGGAAAGTTTTCCGGAACCTGAATGCACAAACCCCCCGAAATCTGTAGAGTCTTGGCGGAATCAGACAGAGATCAGGGGGTCCAAAAGCAGGCGCGTTGCCTGTGAAGGATTATAACGCATGCACCATATAAAACAACACCCGACCGCCATAAGAAAAGGTCGGTGTGACTGAGAAAAAACCTACCTTTTACCGACAGGTCAAAAATCCTGAGCCGGAGTTCACTCCGCGAGAGGACAAAAAGACT